>JANQQA010000153.1 GCA_028285205.1 Bythopirellula sp.
GTTGAATGCCACGGGAGAATCATCCGCAGCGGCCTGCTCGATCCGTAGCCGTGGCGCCAGCATCTCGATAGCGATCTCGCCGTCGCGGCACTGAATCGACTTCACCGAGGGACGCTTCGAGTTACCGATCGGCAGCGTCCAACAGACGTGCGGAGTGGGGCCGGAGAGATTTAGCTCCATGCCATCGTCTGCGTAGACGTCGTCGTGCGGTAACCATTGAATGATGGTGTTGATCGGCAGTGGCAGTTGCCCCACGCGCGCGGCCAACAAATCGAGCCGCAGCCGCCCGTCGGTCATCACCGAGGGCTGCAACTCGGCAGACAGAACGCAACGAAAGTCGCCGCTGGCGATCTCGACCGCGAACTCGACACGGTCTGTGCCAAATCGGATCCGCGGATTTCTCCAATCGCCAACTCGGCTAGTTTTTGTGGATGCCAACGCCGTGTTGAGCTGGTGCTGAGTAACTTTGAACGTGTGTGTGTCCTGCGCCGGATCGTAGCCGCTTGCGAAGCCGCCAAGTGCGACGGGAAATGACCCCGCCGGATCGTCCGTTCGCAACTGCTGACGGGCCAGCGAGCGTTTGCACCATTGTTCGAATTCAAACTCCATCTGCTTCAGCGCAATCTCCACGGCACGCTGATCGCTCTTGGAAAACTCCTTCGCCCGCAATTCGGCATAATAGGCCGGTTCCTGCAAAGCCAGATAGCCCGCAATCGTTAGTGCCAAAACGACCACGCCAGTGCAGCAAACGCACAACAGAAACAACCGAATGAAGAGTTTGCGAAACATCGCAGAGGATTCCTGGGGCCAGCTTGGCGAAAAGACTTGCTACCAAAGCGTAGCTCACGCACGCGGAGCGGGCCCCGAATCCGCACGGAATCCACGCGTCCTCAAGGAGCAATAATCATCGGGCTATGCCCAAGAGATGGCCGTAGCGAAGCCACTAGCGACGTCGCTGGTCAGGAAGCACCAGCATAATGCAGAACACTGCCAGTATGGCCAGGCCGCTTGGTTCAGGCACTGCGGTCACCGGAGCCGCGGGGCTTGTGCCGTACTGCGATTCCCAGATCTGAAAGTCGTAGTCGTCGACGACGCCATCGTAATTGGCGTCGCCTTCGCCGTTGGTTGTGCCAACCCCCAAGCCCTGTTGCCAGATCAGATAATCCGCGCCGTCAACCAGGCCGCTGTCGTTGAAGTCGGCGTTGGAGAGCTGTGCGACGACATTCACAATCGCGTCGGGCAAGCCCGCGAGTGGTGCACCTTCGCCGACTAGCGGCCAGCTGTACCGATCGTCGGGATCGCCATCGGTGGGGTCACCGAACAAGATTGTCGTGTCGGTCGCGACTTCGTCGAGATGCCAAACGCCGTGCTCGCCGATGTCCATGAAGATCTCGGTCGAGCCCTCCGTGGCACCCGCGAGGAAGTCAACGGTGGCCACACGCCAGGCGGGTTCACCGCTGATCATCGTGCAATGCACCGGGTCACAAGCAGGCCCAATGCCGATACCGTTGTTTTCCAAGTCCGAATCATTGACGAACGTTCCGCCCATGAATCCTTCGATTCGATCGCCGGTCAGATGCTCCTGGTTGAAACTCCGGTTGATGATTTGCTCGTCGAAGACATAACTCCACGTGGTGTTGGAATCGAACACCAACTGGTGGCGGTTCGTGTTGCGTAATAGTGTGCTTGGGTTGGGCACCTCCACCCACTGAAACTCGATTTGGTTTTCCACGGTCGACTCGACATCCAACGAGAACCCGCCCAAGGTTCTGCCAGCTGCGGGTCGCGCCCAAATGTCGAACGACGCGGAGCCGCCTGGCAAGACTTCGATCACCGGCACATGTGGCCCGTTGTCATTCACAGAAATCCAAAAGTTGGCCTCGGCCCCGCGCGTTGGCCTGCTGCCCCAGGAGGCCAGAATCAACACGGCGCCGAGCGCCAATGATCGACTTGCAATGATTGAGAAGTGCATGAAGTCCTCTCGTGCGTCTAACGAGCCTTCGACCGCTACCGACCGGTAAGCGGATCGTCGGCTCATCTCCAACAAGTATATCAACTATTCCTCGCCGACCATGACAGGGTGCCGAAGAGATTGTGAACTCAGCCCATGCCCCCCCGTTTCGGGGAAAGTTCGCGTTTTCATGCGTCGCGTGATAAAGTGCGTGTCATGTGATTCAAGCGTTTCTTGATGATCTTTTGCGTGGCCGTGCTCGACTTTCACCGTGCGCTACGGGCCACAGCGAAGTGTTCCACCATTCAAGAACTGCGGTTTCATGAGGCCCCCAATGCGGTCATTTTCATTCAGTTGCTGTCTGGCTTATCTGATCAGTGCCATTGCAATCCCTGCGGCCAAGGCCGAGATCTGGGACGGCGAGGCAGGCGACAACAATTGGACGAACCCCCTCAACTGGGACACAAATCTCGTACCTGCAGGCACACCCGCGACGGTCATCAACGGCACGGCAATCGTCATGAGTCAGGCCTTCCCCGTCGTTGGCCCGGTGACGATCCTCAAAGTGGGTGAGCTCACCGACCCTGGAACGGTAATCCTGGAGGGCGCGACGGCAGACGCCTCGATCGAGGTGCTGCAGAACACCGTGGTCGCGTCTCAAGGTATTCTGGAACTCACCACCAGTGGCCCGAATACCGCGACCTTGATGAGCTTCGCAGTCTCGAACGAAGGGGACGTACTGGTCAACGATGGCGGAACGGTCAATGCCTTTGCCGGGCCGTACTTGCAGTCGGCTGGTCGCACGGTGTTGGACGGCGGAACGATCGACGCGGGGATCACGCAAATCCTCGACGGGGTCATGCGTGGCGAAGGAACCGTGACCGGCAACCTATTTGTTGGCGGACTGCCTGCGACTGCTGAGCCCGAAC
>JANQQA010000171.1 GCA_028285205.1 Bythopirellula sp.
AGGTCAGACACCGATTCGAACCAGAATCGAATCTGCTTGTTGGCCACGTTGCTCATGATGCCAGGCAACGAGAACGTGCTGGTAGCCGCGTTGATTTGCGGAAAGGCACCTTCCAACATCGCCCGTACGTCGCGACGAGACACACGCCGGTTGCCGTTCTGCTCTGCCGAGTACACGAGCAAGTCCTGCAAGCTCAGGCCGTGCCGCAATATCGGATCGGCGTCCATGGCTTCCAGCGTTCGAGCATCGAACGTTTCCTCCAGCCGCGCGGTGTCCCAGCCTTGCAACTGACTCAGTAGCGAAGCCTCAACAGCACGCTCGAGCGCTGGCCCGCGCAGCTCATTGCTGCTGCCCGTCGAAATGCGCCCTTGCGGCCTGGCCACCTCGCGGAGCAGCTGCAGCTCAAACTCGGTAGCCGATACGTCACCGGCGATCGCGTCCGTCATCGCCGCTTCGATCTTGTCGATATCGCCGCCTTCCTGTATCATCTTGACCGCCGCCGCCTCGATCTTTTGACGCCGCGCCCGTTCGACCTTAATCGCGGCCAAGCCACCTCCGTTCGGCTCGTCATCGCCTGCCTCGCCGTCATCCAGCTCAGCTGCTACCGCCACGTGTGTCCCTTCGTCCGCGCCGACCGTGCACAGAGTCAATTCAGCCAGTCGGCTCTTGCGAGCGATGTAGGCCGGTCCCGTAGCCGTCTGCCCGTTGACTTCGGCGGATTGTCCCTTGCGCAGAAACTGCATGCGTTGCGGTCGGACACCCACGGACGCCTGCCACTCGAACCCGTCAGCGGCTAGTTCCTCAACTTCCCGGCGATCGTCGCTCTTGCCGACCAATTTGCCGGCCGCCTCGATCGTGTTTACGACGCGCTTGGCTTCGACGGTCCCAACGATGCGTTTCTTGTCGTGATCGCGCAAGAGTGGAATGGCACGCTCAGTACCGCTCATGCCGTCCAGGTCGACGTAGACGGGAACTTTGTAGCCGGCCACGACCAGTGGACCGCCTTGGTAGGCGACGATGGCCACACTGGACGGCTTGGTCTGCTGGCCCTCCGCGTTGACTTCACTCGCTTCGATCACGCATTGGCCATCGAATTGAATAACCGCCGGAAGTGCCTCCGCCTGAATCGGCAACAACAAAGCTGCCGTCAGCATTGCTCGACGCTCAAACCTCGATTTCGGATTCGTCTTCCTGATCTTCGTCGACTTCATCGTCGCCCCCTTCGCCTTCCCCAGCCTTGTCGGCTGCCTTGTCCGAATCCTCCGCCGGCCCAGTTGCCGGCGGAGGTGCCACCAAACCCAATTCCTGAGCTCGCGCCCGCTCGGCGGCACGCTGCTCAAGTACGTCTTCCCAGTGCAACCCTTCGCGGCCGCATTCTTCGGCCAGCGTGGTTGTGTTGTTTTGCAGAGCGGTTTCCCGGCCGGCTTCCTCTTTTTGACGGTCGACGTGTCCCAGCTGGCGCCATAGCCACTTGGGCAACACACCTTCGATGGCTGCGATGGCTTGCTCGTCGATGTAGCCCGTGATGCGCGACGCTTCCGACCACCAGGCTCGCCAGACTTTGCGCAGTGCCTGTTGCTCGCACTGCCAATGGGCCGCTTCAACGTGTCGATCAACGCCGCGCCCGTCGTGGCGAACGGACGAGTAGTTGTAGCCAGAGGCATTGGCTAAGGCGTACGCTCGGGACAGCTGCAAACAGCGACCGGCTTCCGACAAAATCTCAGTCTTGAACATCTCGTAGGTCGTGGTCGGATGTTCCGCTTTGACCTGCGAGATGTCGCGACCGTCCGGTAACTCCATGAACATGCCGCGATGCATGTCGATCAAGTTCATCGCTTCGGCCGCGTCCAAGTCCCCTTCGTCGTACTCCGGCGTGAAGTTGCTTTTGATGACCGCCGCCACGTCGGCCGCCGATTCGTAGGCCGTTAAGATGGCCAGCGTCACACGCCGCAGCTGGGCGAACAGAGGCAGGGCCGGCATGATTTCCGGCAATCCGCGTAGCATGCCGGGTCGATCGACACGGTACCAATGCACAAACTGCCGCGCCGGCACGGGGATCGGCTCCTGGTCAACGGACATTGCGTCGCCGGGATGCTCTGGCAGCACGAAGTAGCGAAGTGGATTGCCAAAGTCGTCGACTTCGATGCCATCGACAAAGTTGGGATCCATCGGATCGCCGGCGGAACCGTGCGATAGCTGGTCGGCTTCAATCGGTTGCAAATCCAGCGTGACCATCGACTCCAGCGACGGGTTGTAGCGAAACACAAAACAACCCTCGCCGTCCTGAGCCTTGGCGATGCGACCCGTCCAGAGCTTCTCCCACAAGCCACATTCGATCGCCCAATTCTCAAATTCGCTCTCCACGAACTTGATCGCATCGCGTAGTCGTTTGCTCGCGCCGCGCGGTCTTGGCAAGTGGATCACCGCGCCGTAGCCGATTTCCACGTCGGCCAGTGTGTTGATCATGCCACGCGCGTAGCAGTTGTTGGCCACTTCGTACCGTGAGAAGTTCCGCAGCCTTTCACGGACACCCGGTGCATTGGCCGCCTTGGCGGACAGTCCATCGGCCATCGCGAAATGACGCTCGTTGTGCTTGTCCACGACGGCCGCGTCGTAGCGAGCCTGAATCGCCCGCAGAACGCTGCGGGAAACACGCTCGCCGGAGTTATCAGCACCCCACTTCGGCAACAGATTCCGTAGCCAGCCCACTAGTTCGCCCCCGTGGATCCAGAGGAACGAAGGCCACCCAGCCGAATCCCGCCCATGCGCCGGCCGGATCTAGATGCAGCTTGCTGCTTGAGGTACTTGTCCGCCTGAACCAGCTTGTCCAGGTCTTGAGCGGTCGCCGTCTCGCCATCGACGGAATGCGACTTCGGCCCTTGGGCCGTGTTTTCGATGTTCTCGGTCAAGTCTGCCATGACTGCTGCCATCCGCTGAGGAAAGCGGCGAGCGACCCACCCAAGGGTCGCCCGCCTCAACGCGTCCACAGGGAGAAGACTATGCAGCAGAATCGGACTCAATCAACACTCAGAACACGCATTTGCCCCACGATTGACGATTGCGTTCCATATCTGGAAAATCCTCTAATCCTTTTCCGCTCGTACCAACGCAGAATGGGGTACGCACGCCAGTGAACGACTACAGCTTTAGGTTACGATTCAAGTTCTATGATGGAACAAAATTGGGGGTTGAAGATGGTCAGCTTCGCTTGGACTGTCCTGAAGCCAATCGGTCGCTAACCCTCAAGTCTCTGATTCCCGAGCAGTCAATAAAGGACTCAAGTGAAGTAGCCTTAATAGGTGAGTCTTGGCCGTCTGAGCGAGAAGCTCATCAGGCAGGTGAAAGATATACCGAAGCACTATTGCTTTCGATGGCACGAATGCAGATTGGAGTCGACCTAGGGGCGCGCTCGCCCCAGGCTGTAGTCACGCGCTCTGGCCTCCAGTGGATGGGAGAAAAGGTTGGAGAACGTGTGCTCCAGGACAGCGCTGGCCTTATGGTATTTGAGTCGACCCCTGTGCCAAAATTCGTCTCAGTTGGAACGATGAGCGTCCAACTAATTCGTCCTGCCAAGAGGTTTGAAAGTTGTTTCCAAGCCGCAATCGATCACGATTTGTCACCGCGGGAGAGACTTTCGGTAGAGCTGTTTAACGCCTCTTTTTTCGAAAGCTCAATTGATGCTAGATTTCTAACACTTATGATTGCGGTTGAAGCACTTCTACAGCCAGCAACGAGAGAGCAGCACTCGAAAGACCACGTTGATAGGCTCATAGCGTTAACAAGAGACGCGCTGGGAATTGACGATGATGAGAAAGAATCGCTGCTCGGCTCCCTCCGCTTTCTGCGAAAAGACTCAATCAGCCGAACTGGCCGCAACCTCGCGAACGCTATGCTCGCAGGACGGCAATATATGGAACTGCCTCCAGACGAGTTCTTTAAGCATTGCTACAAACTGCGAAGCAGCCTTGTGCACGGTAGTGCCCCAAGGCGTGAAGATATCGCGAACGCCGTCTCAAGGCTGGCAGATTTTGTATCAGATTTGCTCGCCGGACCACTACTTGAAATCGAATAGGTCCAACAAAGGAACTCCCGTGAAACTTTTGCTCCGATGGCGAACCCGTGCTGGCACGTTCTATCTAGGACAGTCCCGCGACGGTCGTTTTCATCCTATCTACAACGATGAAAGTCTCGGTAGCTATGCACATCCCTGGCAAGCGACCGAGGACCTTGCGATGAACGCGACGTTCTCAGTGCTTCACAAAGACTCTGGTGAATTACTTGACACCTCAGCACTTGGCATTCCAGAACAGCATTCAGAATGGGAGCCGATCAGCTGACCTAAGGCGATCGCGTCGGCTTTCGACACTGCCAAACGTATAGTGCTTCCGTCCTGAAGATCGAATCCTAATCCGATGCTACCCTCCGATTCCGGCGTGACGTTTCTTAGGGTTGCTGGTCTATAAACTTCCGGCAGTCGTTTCATCTCAACATCTTTCTTTCTTCATTAGCCAATCCTCTCATACGTCACCACGTGCCGGCCGCAATGTCGGCAGATGCGTTTTCTGACGATGCGATCGGGACGCTTGCGGGTGTACCAGACCGGCAAATGCATGCAGCCGCAGTCAGGACAACGTAGGCCGTCGTCTTTCTTTGAGTCGACGGAACACTTACCCTCGTCGGAGCATTTCATCGTGCATCTCCTTCAGGGATCGACGACGCCGGCGCGGAGGCTTGGCTTGACCGGCTAGTTCCATACCGACATAGGACGCACCGACGGCGCAGCCAACCAGACAGTCCCACCAGTGGTTGTCACGCCCGGGCCGATTCTTCCACTCGTCACACTTTCGGCCGCGTCCAGTCACTCGAACCGCATATTCGGCCGAAAGCTGATCGCAGAGCATCTCGTGGTCGTATGGCTTATCGCCGAACCAGGTGATGCCGCGCTCGGTGGCAACTGGATCCTTGAGCCGCTTGAGCACCAACGTTTTCCAAGTGTTGGTGTCGCAGGTGAGCACCCGCGTTGATTGCTCCATCGACGTTCGCCAGAAATGGCCAGGGCGTTCGCCTGGCTTGCGTTTCCAATTGGCCATAGGCAGCGATGCGGCACCCACAAACCGACCGTGAAACGCCATGAGCTTCTTGTGACGACGGGCTGCTTGATAGACGATCTCGGTCGACAGTTGCCAGTTCGCATCGACGCCGAACCACTGCAGGTGATCGCCGTACTTTTCATCTAGCCACGCCTCCAGTTGACCCAGTCCGACCTCGATCGCACCCTCGACAGTCGGCTGACCAGTGTGCTCGCGTAGCGTCGGCGAGATCTCTCGCAGCGTGTAGTGCTTCCGCCGCTGCTCAGGCCAAGCGCCGTAGTCGATGATCCGGCCACGCAGATCTTTGCCCCAAGCGACCATCATCCAAGGCAAGATATCTTGCTGGACATCGGCAAACGCAGTGACCGACTCGGCCCAATCGGGAATCTCTCCACGCTTCGATCCGTCGCAACGCTCAAGCAGCTCGGGCGCTCGCAGCGTCTCGATGCCTTCCTGCTCCTCGGGCCTTGGATCGTTTTGAAATTCCGCATAGAAAGACTCTTCATTCTTCGCCCATTTGTCCATCGCGTACTGGATGGCATCGAAGTGTTCGCTCTCGAATCGCTCCGACCAAGCACTCTCTGCGCCCGCGATCATCTCGGCGTGGTTCGCTCGGTAGAATTCCGTCGCGTCGCGAATATCTTCGTGTTCTCGCAAACTGTCTTTGCGAATTTCGCGATACTTGGCCCACAGCTCCATCGCTTCATCGTTGGGCATCATCGTCAGCAACTTGGTGCGACGGCCTCGCCACTCCGGATTCTTCTCGCGGTCCAGCAGCTGGTCGGCTAGATCATCTGGCTGAATCACCGTGCACGGACAAATCACCGCGATCTTTCGCGTTGGTCCGGCCAGTCCGATCACGGCCTTGTTGATCACTCGCAGACGCTTGGCCGTTTGAGTTGGCTGTTTGGCAGACTCGTCCGTTTGCGGATCGTCCAGCAGCGCCGCATCTGGCCGTAGCGTCTCGCCCGTCTCCGCGTGCACTTGCTGCAGGCCTCGCACACTGCCCAGCAGGCCGGCCGTATGCACGATGACACCAGAGCTGTCAGCGCCTTCGACGGTTGGAAAGATCAGACGATCGTTGGTCCACTTGATCCGCGTGCGCTTGCCGTTCAGATGCTGGCCCGATGATCGATTGTTGTTCCCTTCCAGTTGGCGAACGGGATAGCAGGCCGCCGGGAAGCACTCGCCAATACGCTCGTTGGTTTCGATGATCGTTTTCACGCTCTCGATCATCTCTTTCGCTTTCGGTCCGGTGGCCGCGATCGCGACGATGAACTTGCGATGGCCGTACACGACGGCCCAAATGATCGCTCCAATGACGAGCGAGGTCTTGCCATTGCCGCGCGGCATGGCGAACGCGAACTGACCGCCGCGCAGAATCACATCTTCCAGCGTCTTGATCGCGGCTAAGTGATCATCGGACCACTTGAGGCAGAAGATGGC
>JANQQA010000203.1 GCA_028285205.1 Bythopirellula sp.
GTCCGCGTTGTAGCCGGGATCGCTGGGCTCCCAGAGTTGAAAATCGCCCTGATCGTCGAACTTGTAGGCAGGCGTGCGACCGGTGCTGGTGTTGAGCCAGTTCACGAACCGCGCGGCTTCAAACCAAGTGACACTGGTCGCCGGATTGTCGGGGCCGCGATCATCGATCGTGATGCCCAGCCCACCGAGCGTGTTCGCCTTCTCGATCATCTGCTCCGAGATTTCGTACTTGCCCATGCGATACACATAGTCGACTGCCCCCGACGGATTGGGATCATCATCGGCAGCGTTCCCCGGATCGCCGATCGTGACAAACTCAATCTCGAACGCGTTTTCGCCCGTACCGAAGGTGTCGGCACGTGCTGATTGCGTAAGCAAGAAACCGAACCCCAACGCGATTAATAAGAAAATCCTCTTCACGACCGACCTCCGTAACCCGCTGTGGCAAACAAGCCGATCAGCAGCAAAGTCAGCGTTGATGGCTCTGGGATGCTGGCAATTCGAATACCTACGAGCGGCTGATTGGCAGCCGCAAATCCCATATTGCGGAATGCTGATGATAGGCTAGGTGTCAGATCAAGTATCCAAGCTCCTCCATTCACACCGCGAGTTGTTGTCTGTTCGATGGTCAACTCTACGGTAGATTCCTCAAATTCATAAGCATTACCCGCCATCCCCATTAGACCAAACAGATTCTCCCCGCCCGCAAGCTGGACATCCGCTGGGCCACTCTGGTTGAACACCGCCGTGCCAGGATCAACTCCACTCGCAACCGCGACTGGCGGATCGTCGCTACCGAAGGGATAGAGCCAATACCGATCGTTGACCGGATCGTAATAAGCAGCTTTGTGCCACTCGTCGGCACTGGGTAGAAAGTATCGTGCTTGAGTATTCCGGAGCGGATTCTCGGCGTTGTATCCCGGGTCGCCCGGTTCCCACAATTGAAACTGATCATCTTCACTAAACTTGTACGCTACGGGAGAACCTTGTTCTTCATTCAACCAGTTCACAAACCGTACCGCGTCGAACCAACTTAAGCCGGTCGCCGGCTTGTGGGGGCCGCGTTCAACGTCCACCGCTAGATCGAGTGGGTTTCCGGACAGCCCAGAAGCGATGTTGGCCTTGGCAATGATCACTTCAGAGATCTCATACTTGGCCATTCGATAGGCGTAGTTGACCGTGCCGCTAGGGAGCGGAGCACTGGTGGGGACCGGAACTACGGTATCGGGAGCGTTCCCCGGATCGCCGATCGTGACAAACTCAATCTCAAACGTGTTTTCGCCGGAGCCGAAGGTATCTCCGCGGGCTGATTGCGTAAGCAAGAAACCAAGTCCCAACGCGACCAGAAAGAACAACCTCTTCATGACCGACCTCCATGCCCCGCTGTGGCGAATAAACCAATCAGCAGGAAAGTCAGCGTTGATGGCTCTGGGACAACAAACCCTCGTATCACATAGCGAGCATTGTTGAATGGAAGTGATGTGCCTTCCAAACTTCGCCACCCAGTCCCGGCTAGATTTGCGATATATGTCGGTGTGCCAATATCTTCTCCGTTTCTAAGTACGCCACCAATTGCAGAGGTGTTGAACAAACCACTGCCAAAAACCAAAGCATACCAGCCAGGGGATAATCCTATTCGCAATTCACCGAGCACTTCATCAGACATGCGGGGTATGGCGACCTCCGTATGCCCGAGCACATCGGAAGTTGATAAGTCTACGCTATCTGGAAGATCATGCTCATCATCAAGCGACACGATCGCTCCGAAGAACGGTTCGGAAGAAGAAGCAACGAAATGCCCACCAACCGCTGTCACGAACGTATGATGCGTTAACTCGAACCGCACTCCGTTGAACGTAGACGGGTTGATATTGGAACCAGGAACAGACTGGCTCAACAAGTCGTCCCATTCGACGCCTGTGGTTCCAAGTGTGCTGCTCTCAAAGATTGTCGCTCCTTGAGACGGAACGTGGGACATGGAAACCCAAGTCAAAGTTGCTAGGGCAAGAAATCTCTTCATGACCTACCCCCGCAACCCGCTGTAGCAAACACACCGATCAGCAGGAAAGTCAGCGTTGATGGCTCTGGGATATTGTGATCGTTGAGTTCGAACCACATGCCGCCGTTACCAACAGAGTTCCAAGGTCCGTCGGCAACACTCCCTCTTGTATCTGCGATCATCTCATCGTGGAAGCCGTTTGCCCGAGCCCAAATCCAGCCGTAATCTGGACCAGGATTATTCGAAATCGATATCCAGTACTCAATGGACGGAGTCAGTGTTAGCCCATCATGCAGATTGATGATGAACTCAATTGGAGTAATAATACCATTAAGCAATTTGCCACCTGTTGCAGCTCGCCGAAATACGGTGTCGATTGCAAGATCTCCTCCAACTACCAAAGTTCCAGGAACTCCACCATTGTCTTCAAGAAAAACGATTCGGAAGCCATCGTTGGGCAGTTCGTCCAAAGGCGGAGTGATTGGAGGACGAGAAGTTACGCCGTACCCTCCAATGAACCGGACGGAGCGGATCGTAACCCGCTCAACTCCTTCTAGACTAAAGTTATCTGCAAGTTTCTGACCACCTGGTGCGTCTAGTGAACTAAAAGCACCAGCTGGTGCACTTGGGGTTTTTTGACTGTATATGACGGCACCATAAGCTGAATAAGAGCTTGCCAGATTCAGTGAAAATAGGGGCAGTAAGAAAAACGCATTAAGAAGCCTATTCATGACGTGCCTCTGCCGAAAGCTCCGGACTGATCGAGTGATAGATACTCCGCTTGACACACAACCAGGTTGTGATGCCGCCGCAGATTTGGGCAGCCCAAGAATGGGTACTTTGAGCAAGTTAAGATCACAGCAAACCTCTTGAGTTCGAACTCAGCCTACGAGGCACGCTAGTGCTCGTAGCAACGGTTGCTGGCAATTGCTCTAATTTCTTCTCCCTAACCTCAACGTAACCGAATCCCGGGGCCGAACGCAAGCGATTTTTGCGCGGGATTCGTCTCGAGCGTGGTCAGCCGACAATGTCGCTGACATCAATAAGGTGTACTTGCCGACCGTCGCCCGTGTGCGGCGAATCGATGGCCACCAGTTTTCCATCATTACTCGACCGCGGATGGGTGTCACACCGCCACTCGCCTCGGTACTGCGGCGGTGATCGAAAACCGCCGAGATCGACCCGGCGTCCCGTGGGCACGTGAAACAGGTAGGGCGTCTGCTCGCGCGTCTGCGGGTCGGGGTAGGTGTCGTTCAAAACCCACTCGTTGTTGGTATGGGGGACATACGTATTGTGACCATTGAGATTCATGATCCCCTCGCCAACGACTTGCAGTTCCCGCGTACGGTCCTTCAGCAGATAGAACGCCGCCGGTTTGCCGGCCGGTCTGGTCCACGCACAAACATGCTGAGGATCTCGCCAGATGAAATGCGACGTGTGCCCCGACGGATCGAGAATGAATCGCTCCGTGCCATCCAGCGACACCGTGAACATCCGCGTCGTGAACCTGCCATAGGGCTCCGCGTCGTCGCCGCTGCCACGGCTTTCCTTCCAGCGGTGAAGCACGATGAAGCGCGAACTGTCGGGACTGACCAGCAGATGATTGAAGTAGTTCCACTTGTCACGCAGCGACTTGCCCAGGTGATCGATGTTGGCCGCGTCAGACAGTGAAAAAATCAGCTTGGATTCGCCGGTTTCCATGTCCATCCGCCATACGCCCGAGTTCTCCGGTGCTCGCTCCCGCTGGCAGGGATCCTGCAAGCCGACATATCCGTAGCCAGGGCGGAGTCGTTGGATGCGCGAAAAGTCCGCCGTGATGGCCCACCTGCCATCGGGACTGAGCGCATACACTGGTCGCGGCAGCGTGCGCGTGGCTCGCGTCTTCACGTTCAAGATCCGACACACGTGTTGATCTTGCTCGCGGTCGTTCCAGATCACTTCGTCGGACTCTCCGCGCCACTGCAGCATGCACCCTTGCTGCCAGCCCCAGGCGCGGCTCGACCCCAGCTCAATCCACTGGTCGTTGCTGGCCGTGTCGATCATGCCGACGCGAATCACATCGTCGGCCGTTGGCGTGCGACCTTCGAAGTCGACCTGATTCGACAGGACGAAGCGATTAGTGGGATCGAATTCGCGTTTGTCGTAGTACCCGAACCAGTGATGTTTGGGCCCACGCGTGATCGTGCGCACCGGTGGGAGTTGATCCGATGGTGGCCGCTCGTTGCCAACGCTAGAAAAAGCGGGCACGACCGTCGCGGCTGCCACGGTCTTGAGTGCGAGCCGTCGAGAAACGGAGTTGTTCATGTTCTGAATACCCGGGTATGAGTAACCATCGCGGCGTGGCAAACCACTCGGATATCTTAGCAACCGCCTTGCGCGGTACAACTTGAGAGGCTCAGTTCAGTTTGTTGCAATTGGGCCAGCGGTTGTTGTAGACTTGGGCTGGCATTTTTACCTTATGCAATGCGATCGCGAACACCCAGCGACCGGGCCCTGGCACTGCGTCGTGGGGTCGCGCATGCGCTGATTGTTGGCTCGAGTGCTGACCACCCTCATTTTTGAGACACGATGGGAGCCGCGCTCAAAAACCTAACTCCAACCAGAGACAAGCCTTAGCACGATCCGACCCAGGAATTTTGCAACACGCGTTGACCCGAACCTTTCAATACTCCGAGCCGATTTCACAGAGGAGATCACGCAACGTGTTACTCATAAACAACTTACGATATCGCTACACCTTCGAAAAGGGGCAGGTTTTGAAAACGAAAACGGATGGGATGGCAAAACTCGCCACGACGAATGAACTGCGGTCGTATCGATCTGCGCGTTGGCAGGGGAAACGCGCACGATTGTGCGGCCGTGTGGTGATTCGGAAATAGTTGCCGAAAGCGTGTCAGAATCCGCTGGGGGCTGGATTAGGTATGATAGCCGCAGTGGGAGGTTGTTGTGCCGGAGTTTCCAGACACGCGTGAAAGTCTGATCGTCGGAGTTCGCGATCCGTCGAATCAGTTGGCGTGGGACCAATTTGAACAACTTTATCGCCCCGTGATCTTTCGGATCGCGCGGGCGAAAGGACTACAGCATGCGGATGCGCACGATCTCGTGCAGCAGGTGCTGGTGTCGGTCGCGGCGGCGATCGACCGCTACGAAAAGCGAAACGATGACGCACGGTTTCGGAACTGGCTCAGTCGGATCACTCGCAACGCGATCCTCAAGGCGCTGACCCGCGCGCCGCGCGATCGCGCTGCTGGGGGCTCGGCCATCATGAACGTGCTGTCGGCAGTGCCGGCGATCGACCCGGCGACGAATGCCTTGATCGACCTGGAGTACCGCCGCGAGCTGTTTCGCCGCGCCGCCGAACACGTGCGTGGCGACGTCCAGGAACCGACGTGGCTGGCCTTCGAACTCACGGCGCTGCAGCACGTTCCGATCGACAAGGCGGCCAGCGCGCTCGGCATCTCAAGCGGCAGCGTGTACGCCGCACGTAGCCGAGTGATGCGGCGCATTCGAGATCGCGTGGTGCAACTAGAAGCTTCCTCGTTTGCTAGTGAGGAGTCGTCATGAACCCATCCGAACAGACCTGCGATCTGCAGCGAATCAGCGACTACCTCGACGAACGACTCGACGAAGCGGATTTGGCCGCGTTCGAAACTCATCTCACAGACTGCGTGAGTTGCCAGGGCGAACTGCAACAACGCGCCGCCGAGCCTGAGGTGTGGTCGGACGCGGCCCGACTGTTGGGGCACGAGGACAGCATTCCAACATCGGACGGCACCATCAAGAAGCACGAGCGACAAATCGCCAGCGTCCTCGACGCGCTGGCACCCACGGACGATCCCGACATGCTGGGTCGCATCGGCGAGTACGAAGTCAGCGGGATCGTCGGCGTTGGTGGAATGGGCGCAGTGCTGAAGGGTTTCGACAGATCGCTGCGACGTGTTGTGGCCATCAAGGTAATGGCTCCGCACCTGGCCGACAGCGGCTCGGCCCGCAATCGGTTTCGCCGTGAAGCGCGGGCCGCCGCTGCGATCACGCACGACAACGTGATTGAGATCTATGGGGTCTCCGAAGCCAACGAGCTTCCCTACCTGGTCATGCCGTTTGCGCGTGGGCCTTCGCTGCAAGCGCGCATCGACGAGAGCGGCCCCATGACAGCGACCGAGGTCGTGCGGATCGGACGGCAAATCGCAGCGGGGCTGGCGGCTGCTCACGAACAGGGACTCGTCCACCGCGACATCAAGCCGGCGAACATTCTCCTCAGCGAAGGAATCGAGCGGCTGTGGATCACCGATTTTGGGGTCGCGCGCGCGATCGACGACGCATCGATGACACAGACCGGGCTGATTGCCGGCACGCCGCAGTACATGTCGCCCGAGCAAGCCCGCGGCGACACGGTCGATCACCGCAGCGATTTGTTCAGCCTCGGCAGCATCATGTACACCGCCTGCACAGGTCACCCGCCATTCCGCTCGGAAGCAGCGTACGGAATCCTTCGTCGCATCACGGACACCGACCCGCGGCCGATTCGAGATTGCAATCCAGAAATCCCTGGGTGGTTGTGTGCGTTCATCGAACGACTGATGGCCAAGCATCCCAGCGACCGATTTCAGACCGCGCAGGAAGTTGCGGAATTGCTGGAAGGTTGTCTGGCACACTTGCAGCAGCCGACCCAGGTCGAGCTTCCCCCGTGCGTTGCGGCTGGCAAACAGTCGGACGTTCTCATGAGTGATTCACCAAGGCGTGAGCACCTTGGTCAACAGCACGAGGTACGCAGTTTTCGATTGTCGAGGAAAGGAGCTTGGTTGATGGGCATGGTATTGAGTTTCGCAGGCCTGAGTGCGCTAGCGATCCAAATGACGGCTCCCGTGAACGTGTCTGGCCAGTGGGCTGGCGAGAGCTGGCGAAACGTGACGCTGTCGTCCGTCGACGAGGCCTCCGACTGGTACACGGGGGCATTCACCGACGCCGAGGGGCAAACAGGCGCCTTGCACTTGGAATGGTCTCGCCTGCAACGACGGTACAACGGCCGCTGGAAGGTGGGCGACGACACAGCGGGCTCCATCACGCTACGAGCCGACGGCATAAGTGGAATTCGCGGCGCGATCTCGGTCGATCCCGATTCGCAGCTGACGGCAGATGCTCCACGCTTGCGCGAGTTCTCGTGGAAACGTTCTTCGAGTGCGGTGACCACTGCTGGTCAGGTTAAGCAGGAGGCAAACGCGGTAACGCAAAGAAGCCAGGCTATCCAATCGCCGGTGAAAGGCCGAATCTCGAAAGTCGGAGAGGGCATTTCCGAGGGGGCTCAAGTCAGCAAAGACCAGCTAATTCTCAAAATCCAAGATCAAGACCCTCAGTATCGCAACCGCCTGGAGCAGCAGTACCGAAGCAACTTGCTCTCACTTCAGTCACAGCGAGATCAACTCGGTGCGAGTGAACGGAAAGTAGACGCGATGCAAGCTAGCGTCAAAGCTGCCGAATCAAGAGTAGTCTATCACGAACAAGTCATTTCGGAGCTACAAGACGCCCACGCGAGGATTACTGATGCTGCTCGGAAGCAATTGGAGGCAAACCAAGCCTTACGCGACGCGAGGGAAGAGTCATTGAAGCAAGCACAAACGGAACTCAGGCGTGTCGAACAGCTGCACGGCGAAGGCATTTCGCCTGAATCCGAGTTGCAGCAAGCGAAGGTGAGGCTGGAGGAAGCGAAAGCGCTGTTGGCGGCCTCGGACGAGGTGGTCAGCATCGCCCAGCAGAATCTGGCCACGAAGGAGAGTGAGGGCAAACTGAAATTGCTGAAAGCCCAATCTGATCTCGATCAAGCGGAATCGGATTTGAAGAAATCGAAAGTAGAGGTGACCAAAGCAGCGTTTGACGTGCAGAAAATGCGAGTGGTTGTTTCCCGCGATGAAAAACAAGTTTCGGAAACGAAGCGCAAGCTGGCTGCGGAGGTCACCCAAGAAGTCGAAATCCGCGCGCCCAGAGACGGAGTCATAACAGAACTCGTAAACTTGTCCGAGAACATGATTACCAAAGCCGGAGACAAGATTTGTGTGATTACGCCGACCATGACGAAAGAGGAAAGAAGTCGCGAGGGAGCGACCTCGAACGACGCTCAACCCGCGAGACCAGATTACAACGATCCAGGGGTTCCCACATACGAACCAGCGAAGCAGGTGCTGCGACTACCACGAGTTTCTGGGGAGACCATCACCGAGTCGATCAACGCTGCTTCTTCGCTCAGCCAACGCCTGCGAGAGATTCGCCAACGGCTCGAGCTTGCAAAGAAAACCGAACCGACTGCGAAGGATCGATCGACAGTCACGAAGCTGGAACAGCAGCTAGCTGTCCTGGAACGAGAACGAAGTGCTGCGACCGAGATTCTTCAAGAGCAATTGGAGGAAGCGAAACGACTCACTAATTCGCGAAAAGGACTGAGCGACTTCGTGAACGCCCGTGTGAAACAAGGTGAGTTGTCCAAATCCCAAGCTCTACCAGCGGAGCAAGTGGTCGCAGCGAGCGAGGCGGAACTGCGGCAGATCGAATTACTACTGAAGTACTACACGAAGATGGGCGAGCAAGACACCCTTTCGCCAGACGTGGAAAGTTCGCTCGCGAGCGAGATCCTGCAGGTCCAACTCGAGGCAGCGAAAACACAGTTGGCGTTTCTGACCATGCAGAGAGAACTGAAGAAGCGACTCTTCGATGATGGCCATGGAGACATCGAGGACCTCGTAGCCTTGGAGCAAGAAGAGACGAAAGCCGCCACGGAGGTCCGCACGGTGGAAGCAATCATCAAGTACTATCAACAAGAGTCTAGCGATGCCTCAAAGTCAGCACCCTGACACGCGATCGACGGCTGCGCGCTCGTGCGGTGGTTAGAACTCGCCCTGCTCTGCCAGTTTCAGCGCTGAGGCGTGGAAAAGTTCTTCGATCCTAAGTCGCCTGCTCGCCAGCCCTTGATGGTGGGAATACCGACAGAGCGTCTCCAGCGTTTTCCTATTCGGCTCGATCCCGTAAGGCCAGTAGTTCGTTCCCATCAGGGAACGCGTTTCCTCGACTTCCTGGGCCAGCCACGGCAACGAGATGTTGGCCCAACCTAAAGTCGCGAGTTCGCGCATCGCGTTCGCCTTGGATCGGGAGTAAGCCTGAAAAACAGCGGGCGAGAGCCAAGGGTGCGCGTCAACCAGACTTTTCCGAATCGCCACGGCATGCATGATGGGAAAGATCCCCGTTTTCTCGAAGTACGCACGCTCAGTCGTGCGAAAATCTTGAAACAGCCGACGCACCTTGGGATGTCCCTCGACATAGCACTTCGGTTCCATAGCGTGAAACAAAGCGTCGACGTCGCCGTCGGCGAGCATCTCGGAGTCATCCTTGCCGACGGGTCCTTGGCTTACCGTCAGATTCCTGGGCAGCACACCTTCAAATTCTGAAGGTCCGCCAGTCTGTTTGACCGAAGCGTCCTTGTCCGAGACATACCATTCGACATCGGTCGGCTTAACGCCGTACTGGGCCTCCAACGTACCCCTGATCCAGGTAAGCGAAGTGGAGGAATAGCCGGGCGTCGCGATTTTCTTGCCGACGAGATCTTCAGGCCGGGTGATTCCCCTGTCAGTGCGAATGAAGATGCTCTTGTGCCGGAAAACGCGGAGCGGGAAGATCGGCAGCAAGGTGTAATCGCGAAAGTTGCCATTGGCGTAAGCCAGCATAAACGGATGCAGCCCTACTTCGGACACGTCACGCGTCGCTGGCCCAGAGAAGACATGAGTATTCAAATTGCCAATGCTATCCTTGGTGAACTCCACGTCACAGCGGTCGACTTTCACACGTCCATCTGCCAATGCCGCGACACGATCGTACTGATAACCGGCCACCTGCAATGTGAGCGCACGCTGCTGTGAGGGCGAGAGTCCTTCCTCCGCTGCAACAGATCGAAGTGGCGAATGCACCAGCCCCATAACCCCCGCCGGCGCGACGAGCAGACGTCGGAGCGTACTTCTTCTTGAAATTATTGACATCGCAACCTGTAACTGACGAAAGGCTTAGGACCTCTGCGGCCGCGTAAAGGCACAGAGGTTTTGTAGACAAGGACGCATTTGATTACAAAATCTCGCGCGGGGGGCCGCCGGCAAGCACGAACTCGCCGAACACGGCGACCGGAGTCGGCGCTAGGCTCATTCTTCGCGCATGTGTTGATGGCATTGAGCGCAGGTGACGTTCAGACGAACCAAGTCGAGCATCGCGGCATCGATATTCTGATCTTTCGCATGGCGCTCCAGGTCCAGTGACTGTTCCTGAAAGTTTTTGCTCAATCGCTCATAGCGCGGACTGGGGTCGACGATGTGCCAAGAGGCAGCCTTACTAATCATTTGCAGCGTCTTCGCACTCTTGGTGACTTTATCGAAGTCGTCCAGGGTGAGGCCCTCGAGAATTCGATTCATTTGCACAAGTTTATCTTTCATCAGCAACTGATTACTCGCGAGCGTTTCGGACTGGTCATCCTTTTGATCCTGCGACCTGCTGACCGAAGACACGATCAAGATACCTACCGCTGCAAGAGTCATGGAACGAACAAAGAATCTCATTAGGTTTGCTCCCATCGGGATAGTGCTGCGATTTGGATCGTCCTCTATAGCTTACAGGAAGTATCAGCGTTGGAAGATACAACAATCAACAAATCGCACGCCAGCGTGCGGTAACAGCAAGCGAACGCGATGGGAGCGAAGACAGTTCTGGAGAACCGTATCCGTCTGATCAGAGTGACAACGACCGATTCAGGCGGTACTTTCCTGCTTGAGTCTGTGCTGCGAACGCGCTATCGCGTTCACCATACGCCAAATGTCATGATCGTCTGAAATCGCAGGTATTTTGATTTCGCTTGACACGATGTGCATGTGCCAATAAATTAACACCTGTCAACATTTTAACACACACAATCGACCCTGCCATGCCATCCAAGAAACCGGCCAATCGCGGATTAGCGACTCGTGAACAGCAGATCATGGATGTACTTTTCAAGTTGGGGAAAGCCTCGGTTGCCGAGGTGCGTGAAAAACTGCCCAACCCTCCCAGCTACTCTTCGGTACGCACGATGATTGGCCAGCTGGAACGGAAAGGTTTCGTCCGTCGCGACCGCTCGGGAGTGAAGCACTATTACTCCCCCATCGAATCGAAACGATCTGCAAGTCGTTCCGCCCTACGGAGCGTGATGGAGACTTTCTTCCCGCAGTCACCAGGTGACGCGCTGGCCGCTTTAATTGACGATTCCGCCAAGAAATTGAGCGAAGAAGACCTAGATCGTTTGGAACAAGCAATCAGCAAAGCTCGCAAGCAAGGCAAATGATCATGAACGATTATGCATTCGGGACCGTGTTCTTGTTGGACGCCGTGATCAAACTATCCCTCTTGCTCTCGATTGTGTGGGTGGGATCCCTAGTAATGCGTAAACGGTCGGCGGCGGCACAACACCGTTGGTGGACGCTGGGTTTTGTCGGTTGCCTGATACTACCTGCCATCTGTTTCTTTACACCAACCTGGACTCTGCCGATTCTTCCGAGCACTAGCGCGGGATTAAGGCCTTCGCAGCTTGATGGCGTTTCAATGCCTGAGATCCGAGTTCCTGTGAACCTTACTCACAGTGACAGATCGGTTGAGCCGACTCGTCAGCGCGAGAGGATTTCGAAGCCCAGAACCGCATCGGATCTTGGATCGACGAATCCTGTCGGCGAAAAATCAATCGAATCAACCAGAGTTCAAGAAGAGAATTTAACCACGCTTTCGATCCCAAGCGTGCTGCTGATCCTATGGATCGTGGGTATTGCTCTGTGCTGGTTGAGAATAACTTGGCAGCACATATTGCTCAAACGAGTGCTGAGGGACTGCGTTCGATTGGACAACCCAGAATGGAATGTGTTGTTGAGGAAGTGCTCAGAATCACTCAGTCTGCATCACAAAGCCTCGTTGTTCCAACACAACTCGACTCAGTCCCCGGTGAGCACCGGTGTTTGGAATCCTGCAGTGATCCTGCCGCACGACGCCGATACGTGGGATGCTGATCGTCGCCGATTGGTATTGCTGCATGAATTGGCGCACGTGCAAAGGCGCGATGTGCTTACGCAAACGGTCGCCGGCCTGGTTTGCGGACTCTATTGGTTCAATCCGCTGTGTTGGTATGGCCTGCTCCAGATGCGCAAACTCCGAGAGTTGGCCTGCGACGACCTGGTACTCAGTTGCGACCAGCAACCGTCGAGCTATGCCGACGTGCTGCTCGGCGTTGCACGCTCGTACCGACATCAACATTATTCGACAGCTGTCGGTATGGCCCACAGCGCGAATGTGGAATCTCGAATCATGGCCATTCTTGACAAGACACGACGCCGCGTCTCATTCAGCCGAACTGCAGCGCGCTTGCTATTGGTGGCAGCCGCTACTTTGGTCGGCGTCGTCGGGACGGCGCAGTTGCGCTCGCAGGCCGAACCTGCTACTGAGCCAGAGAAGGCGGAAGCGGAGACGACCGTCGAGGCAGGAGAAACCAGTAAAACTCCGGTTGCACCAGCGAAAGTGTGGAACGATGGCTATGTGATGACCAAAGGCAGCATGCAATTCCGAGTGCTTGATCCTGATGGCAAGGCGTTCCCTGGAGTAAAAGTAACTGTCAAGAGGAAGGACTACGCGACGGATACTAATGGAATCGCGGTAATCAATTTCCCGGAGCGTTTGTCACTGCTGCGTGTCTGGGTTCGCAAGCAGGGATACGTGCCGCTGTTCGTCCAGTGGTGGCCGAAGGAACAGGCAGACGGCCATATCATCCCGGAGGAATACACCGTACGGCTGCAGAAAGGCACGGTCGTTGGCGGCGTCGTCCAGGACGAGCAAGGCAAGCCCGTTCAAGGAGTGAGCGTCGAAGTGAAGCGGAATCCTAGCGATGTCGATGGTCGCAATGTCCGTCCGCAGTTTGGAACGTGGCTTGCCTATGGTGGCGCCGCTGTGAAGACCGACGCTCAGGGGCGTTGGTCACTTGATAACGTTCCAGCAGGAGATGACATCGACATCAGCGTTAGGCTCAGCCATCCAGACTTCTCCGATGACTCGGGTTGGGGGGGCCTGCAACGAAAACACGGCATCACTACCCAGAAGCTGCGCGGTGGTGACGCGAGGATCGTCATGTCTCGAGGTGTCAACTTGAAGGGCGAGGTCGTTGACCTGGACGGAAAACCAGTCACACGCGGGTGGGTCGTCTGGAGCGACACTCCGTACTTTGGTCAGGGGGTGTGGGAGAAGGAAATCGGTGATCAAGGTCTCTTCGAAACACCCCAACTCAAACCGGGCGAGTACCCAATTTCGATCATTGCGCCTGGTTTCGCAGCGCAGCGTCGCGTCGTAGACATAAAGCCTGGCATGGAATCGATGCGATTTGAACTGAAGCCTGGCAAACGAATCGAAATCCACTTCGTCGACAAGGATGGCAATCCCATCCCTAAAGTCGGAGTCTATCTGGCCAACACCAGTATTCCAAATACATGGCAGGGCTCGAATGCACTGCATAATCACAAACACCCCAACGTCCCTGACTATGGCATTTCGCGTAAAGCCGACGAGAGCGGCGTCTTCGTGTGGGATTGGGCTCCTGCAGAACCAGTCAGGTTTAGCGTCGGTGCCATGGGTTATGCGCAACAGCAGGTTTCGCTTGTGGCCAAGGATGAGCCCCACATCATCACGCTGGCAGGCGCGAGGGTGGTAGCAGGTTTGGTGACGGACGCACAAACAGGAGAGCCGATCCCGGATTTTCGAGCCATGCCGGTCATTATCTTTCGACCTGATTTTTTCAGCACGCGTTTTTCAGACATGAAGCGAGGCGAGAATGGTCGGTACGAATTGCCACTAACCGGTAGCGCCGACCCAAATGACCAGTATCGAGTGCGATTTGAAGCGGATGGGTATCGATCCATCGTAACTGACGAGTCGTTCGGTCCTCTCGACGGTCGGGTCGAGCTCAACATGCAACTCGAACCTGCGTCCGTACGCGAGGGCAGATTTGTAGACCCGCAAGGCGAGCCTGTTTTCGGCGCAAAAGTGATCGAAGGCACATCTACGTGGGTTCCGATGACTCGAAACGGCGAACCAGACTCCTACGGAGAGCGAACTGTGCTGACGGACAAAGAGGGGCGCTTTGAGTTAAATTCAACCACGGAACCAACGCGAGTCCGTGTTCTTCATGACTCCGGTATCGCAGAGAAGCTTGTCGATCCGGAGGATGACGCAATCGGTGACATGGAACTCAAGCCATGGGCCAGCATCACAGGTCGGCTGATACAAGAAGGTAAGCCGATCGGTGACCAATCGGTCTACTTCTCGCCGCTGGTACGCCGCGGTCTTGGTCAAGCAAGATTTGAAGACTCCTATTATGCACGCACAGATCCTCAAGGCCGCTTCGAAATGAAACGCCTACCGCCAGGCGCAGGCAGCCTGTGGGTTCCGCTCGGACCATGGCAAGAGTCTCCTCTCACTTCCGCAGAGAGGCTGGCCCTTGAGCTCGCACCGGGAGAGGAACGCTCCGTGGTGCTTGGCGGCGCGGGCGCTGTGCTGACCGGTCAAGTTGTAGCAACGGGCCGTGATGAAGTACCGCTTGATCGAAACTGGTCGCTCAATTATTTGATCAGCCGCGATCGTGGCGTGGCGGTGCCTTACGATGACGGTTTTCCTAAGCTAAATTTCGATCCTTCCGGACCTGTAAAAACTGCTTGGAGCCTTGACCCGCATTTCAATGACTGGGTGTCAACGCGCGAGAATCACTTCGTCAAGCTCACCGCCAACGGAAAGCTCCGTGTGACAGGGGTTGAACCTGGGGAGTACGACCTTGTGATCCGGTTGTACGAACAACCAGCCGGGTGCCTGGTCGAGACGGTCGGCGAGAAGGTCATACCAGTTCGCGTCGAGGGTGAGGGAGAGATAGATCTAGGACAGATTGAAGTGCCCTGCCGTGCCGGTCCGCGAGTGGGTAGCGATATGCGTGCTTTCGAGTTCGTTGATACGAGTGGCAGGAAGCAATTCGTGAATGACCTGACTGGCCAGTATGTCGTGATGCACGTTTGGGCCAGCTGGTGTCGTCCTTGCTTGGAGAGTATGCCTGACATTCAAGCCGCCGCGGAACGTGTTGCCGACCTTCCAGCCATGTTCATTGGGCTGAATGTCGACCAAGATTCCGCCGAAGCGGAGGAATTGGCCGAGCAAAATGGCTGGAGCTGGTCACAGAACTACCTCGGCGATGACTCAGCTACGGCACGACAGTTGGCGATCAGCTCCGTGCCAACCTACTACTTGGTCGGTCCTGACGGAATGTTGATAGCCTCGGCGACAGAGTGGCATGAAATCAAAGACGAGCTATTCACGTTGCTCGACGAAAATCGCGAATGACGAGTGCCGACGGGACCACAACAACTTGCACGTGATGTGTCACTATTTCACGTCGTACAAACTAGTGTTCGCATCGTGGACGGTCGCTTCGTCAAACTTGAGGATCTGACGGTCGTAGGTGAACATACCATTCACCTCGATCTCGACGTCGGTAATCTGGGTGTAGATTGCCGCCGCAAGACCTTCTTTGATCATCCCCCTTAGCATGTCGATCTTTTCCAAGTAAGCAGTTTGGAGTGCTTCCTTGCTATCGAAGCTCCGATAACCCCAGTTGCCTTCGTCCACCCAGGTATGGTCTTTGACTGGTAGTCCCAATCCACCGTACTCGCCACACACAGCGGCCTGGTGCTTGTCGCGTCGCGGTAGAATTGGATTCGGATAGCTGTGCATATCGAGGATATCGCCGACACCCTGAAAATTGCCCCCGCTCGCACTATTGACTGGCCGCGTCGGATCGAGGCGACGGATCAACGCGACGTGCTCGGCGGTCTCGGATTGGCCCCACGCCTCGTTGAATGGCACCCAGACAACAATCGAGGGGTGGTTCCCGAAGTCAACTACCAACTGCGAGAGTTCTTCCCGCAGGTGCTCAGCAGATACCGCACTCCGACGGATTCCGGGGGCACGCTCATCCACGTTCCGATTCCATTTGGCGAGCGCATCACCATTAGGCAGATCCTGCCATACGAGCAAACCGAGCACATCACACCAGTAGTACCAACGTTGAGGCTCGACCTTCACGTGTTTTCTGACCATATTGAAGCCGAGCTTCTTGATAGCCTGTACATCGAATTTGAGCGCTTCGTCGCACGGAGCTGTGTAGAGTCCATCTGGCCACCAACCTTGGTCCAGCGGTCCAAACTGAAACAGCACTTCACCGTTTAGCCACAGCCGGTTGACCCCAGCGGCATCGGGCTTCATCTCGATCTTCCGCACTCCGGCGTACGTTTCCACCGAGTCGATCATGTTTCCGTCGCGCAGTAGTTCAATCGTCAGGTCGTACAGGTGAGGACTCGTCGGGGACCAACGTTTGGCATCCTTGATGCTGATGCGCATCGGTTTTCCAGTCGTACCGTCGGCCTCGGCGACTTGCGTCTCTCCATCAAATACCGTAACGCGAACATCTGCCTCTTCCGACGCGTTTACGGAAACCAGTACGGAGGATGTGTCAAGGTCGGGAGTCACTTGTATGGACTTGATGTGGGTTCGGGGCACTGACTCGATCCAAACGGTTTGCCAGATCCCGGTGACCGGCGTGTACCAGATGCCGTTGGGCTTAAGCAGTTGCTTTCCTCGCGCCTGATAGCCGCGATCCGTGGGGTCCACAACCTTCACGACCAGTGCATTGGAGTCTTCGGCCAGCAATTCGGTGACGTCGATCGTGAACGGGTCGTAACCACCGCGATGACCGCCGGCGTACGTGCCATTAAACCAAATTTCCGCGCTCCAATCGACCGCGCCAAAATGTAGGAGCACGCGCTGTTGCCGCCAGCCGTCAGGCACCGTGAAGTTGCGTCGGTACCACAACGCTTCAGTGGGTTCGACACGCTGCATCACACCGGACAGCGCCGATTCGATGCAGAACGGCACTAAGATCTCGCCTTTCCAGACGTCGGGCTCTGGGTCGCTGGCGGCTTGAACACAGTATTGCCACAGGCCGTTGAGATTCTGCCAGTCGGGCCGTTTCATCTGCGGCCGTGGGTATTCACTCCAAGTATTGGTGGGGGTGACTTTCTCAGTCCAAGGAGTCGCTAGCGGCCCCTTCTTGGCGCCCCAGTCGGCCGCTTCCGTTTGCGAAGCTGCCAAGAGAACGAAGACGACGATACCGACGAATAAACGGGAACGATTCATAGTCCGATCGGGAGGTTAGCTGGAGTGCGATGACGGAAATAGGCTTGGGGTTTTTGGTGGCAACGACCTGTGCCGCCAAACGTCGTCGCCATTGTAATCGCTCAGTTCTCCGATGTCATGTTCCGACACCCAAGCGTAGATTAGCAGAGCATTCACGAACTCTGTGAAATCAATCCTTTATCGGTGCGTGCAAACCTAACGCCGTCCGCGTGCTAACAAGGTTTACACCAGAGGCGCTGGCATAAGCCAGATGCGTGGCAGAATGGTGTACCTGATCACAACGGGACAATGCAGACGGGAGTGTGTGTTCTCATGGTTCGTCAATCCAGATGCCGACTTCGAAGCGACCCGTCGAATCTGCAGCACCGCGAGGGAGCGAACTGGTCGTTGAATGCATCGCGAGATTGCCGTTGCTGTCGACGGCGATCAGGCCCCCATCACCCTTCTTGAGTACCTTGTGCAGACAGTAATTGACTGCTTCGTGAACCCCCAAGTCTCGCGACTCCATGAGCCAAGCTACCTTCGCAGCAATCGTGTGGCGGATAAACTCTTCGCCTTTCCCGGTCCCGCCGACAGCCACTTGTGAATTCGCGTAGTTGCCCGCTCCACAGATTGGAGAATCGCCGATCCGTCCAGGCATCTTCCCGTTCAGGCCGCCGGTACTGGTTGCGGCAGCGAGGCGGCCGCGCACATCAAGTGCAACGCACCCGACCGTGCCGCTGTCGCCTGATAGAGGGACTGATGACTCAGGTTCCACGGCGCTCGTGCGGTGTTCGTAACCCGGTTTATCCAGCACTGGAAGCCCTTTCGCTCTGAGCTTGGTCTGCAGCTTCAGGAATCGCCTTTTCGTGTAGAAGTAGCTTTGCTCTACAATCTCATACTCGTGCGCTGCGGCAAAGTCTCGTAAGTGATCTCCTGCCACGAGCACATGGGGCGTTTTTTCCATGACCAAGCGCGCCGCAACAATCGGGTTCTTGATCTGTTTGACAATCGCTACGGCCCCCGTTTCTAAAGTCGCGCCATCCATGATCGACGCATCCAACTCGTGCTGCCCAGCGTGATTGAAGACTGCCCCTTTTCCAGCATTGAAGAGAGGGCAGTTTTCTAACTCGACCACCGTGGCTGTGACGGCATCTACTGCCGTACCGCCGCCAACGAGTACGTCCTTGCCACTCCTGAGTGCTGCGGTTAGCGCTGCGCGATAGAGCTGCTCCTGCTCTGCATCCATGGGTCTTGGCAGTGACCCAGCACCGCCATGAAGAGCGATAGCCCAACGTACCCTGCTATTCTCCTTGTCGTCGTCAGGCTGAGATTGCGCGACGCTCGGCCATAGCAGAAAAGGGAAGAAGATCGCGAACAGTATGAACCTGTGCGGCGAGCACTTCGTCATTGCAAACGACATCATTTCACTCCTCCCCGTAATCTTTTGCACCTGAAGTTTCTGCTTCCTTTCCGAATCCGCCGCTCGGCAGGAAACGCAAGTGTAAGCTGAGCCATCGGGCGTTACGTCCGGCATCGTTTCATCGTACACCATACTGCATTCACCTTATGATTGGATCGGTATGTATTGCAAGCTCGTTTGGCAAAGAACTCTGGCGACGTCTGGATTCCATGACCAGTCCATAGAATCGAGCGTGCAGGCAGGTTTGCTTGGTATACCTCAGCGACTTTAGATTGCCATAGTGGCGCCATATCAGCTGAGCAGTGCGGGACCGCGAGAGGACATCCAGCCCAGCAACGATATGTTTGCCTTCGCGCCAACTCGCACAGCGATCTCATCGGGGAGGCGTTGGTTGCAGTGCTAGGTAGTTCCTGTTAAAAGACTACTATCGTCGGAATCTGTTGATTGAAGGCAAGCAGGCCTCGTTTACGTTTCAAGTCCAGACAACTCTGGAGGTTCAAGTGTCGCAAAACGTGCTCTCCGCGTTTCTTTATCCGTCCATCACGACTCGTCCTCAACTTGCATTGTTGACAGCAGTGTTGTTAGTTGCCCAACTCGCGCCGGTGCTTGGACAAGAACAACAGCGCACCGGCAACATTGTGGAATACTTCGGCAAGGAAAAAGCTGCGGAGATCAGCGAAGGAGAATTACTGCACGTCTTTCGTGAAGGGAAGTTATTGGGCCGCCCGCGATCATTCGGTGGGTCGGGGGGGACTTCGACGCCGGTGGACGACGTCTTCGCAAAATTCCTGTTCGGACAATCGACCGGCGTCGATTCGGATCGCCCGATCGATGTGGACTACCGAGGCCGCCCCATCGAATGGGAAGAGATCGCTGTCGGCGACAAGAGCACTTTTGAGGATCGCCAGTTGCGTTCAGGAGTGTTGTATTTGACCTACGAGTCGGATTCAGAGCAGACGGTGTTGCTCGACGCGTCGGGACCGACGCGTTTGTTGATTGACGGGCTACCTCATGAGGGAGATCACTACGACTTTGGCTACTTCCTGATTCCTCTGCAACTGCAGGCTGGAAAGCACGAATTCGTGATGCAGGGCGGTCGTTTCGGACGGATGCGCGCGAGGCTGATTAAACCCAGCGCGACGGTGCGGTTCACCACGCGTGACATGACGCTTCCCGATATTCGGCACGAGGATCGTGAAA
Source organism: Bythopirellula sp. (assembly GCA_028285205.1). GTDB lineage: Bacteria > Planctomycetota > Planctomycetia > Pirellulales > Lacipirellulaceae > Bythopirellula. The sequence continues at coordinate 19,866 of JANQQA010000203.1, forward strand.
AACTAATGGGGGCGATCCGCGTGATCAACGCAGAGCCGACCGAGCTTCAGTCTGCAAAGATTCGGTGCAGTCATGGTGACGTCGCGAGCGAAACACGCGTAGGACGCGTTGCTCCGATGCTCGTGCGTAAGGTGCCGTTTGAGATTCCCGCTGTCGAAGTAAGCGACGGCGACAAGAGCGTGGAATTCGAAGTCCAACTGTTGGGGTCGACTGGGGAGGTGCTCGCCAGTGAGACGATCGAGTTAAACGTTCGTTCGAAGCATAAGCATCACAAACGCACCTTCCTCAGCGACATCGACGGTAGCGTACAATATTACAGTGTGGCTCCGGCCACGGACGCCGATCTGGAGAATCCCGCGCTGTTCCTCTCGGTGCACGGTGCGTCGGTAGAGGCAACCAATCAGGCGAACGCCTACGCACAAAAGGATTGGGGCCATCTTATCGCTCCGACGAATCGCCGGCCGTTCGGATTCGCCTGGGAAGATTGGGGGCGGCTCGACGCGCTCGAAGTACTTGCCGATGCGGAGAAGATCTATCAGACGGACTCAAGCCGAACGTACCTCACCGGTCACTCGATGGGTGGTCACGGCACATGGTATCTCGGGGCAACCTACCCCCACCGATTCGCGGCGATCGCCCCGTGCGCTGGATATCCCGACCTGCTGGGGTATCGGGGCGGATTTATGTCGCGGTTCAACCAGATTCCTGAGGAGATGCGGCGCCGATTCGGAATCACCGAACAGATGATCAACCGGATGAAAGTGATGAGCGAATCGAAGAGCGTCTTCGATGAGATCGTCAATCGCGGCGGCAATCCTAGTCGAACGCTCAAGTTGATTGAGAACTACACTCAACTTGGTGTCTACGTGCTCCATGGCGAGAATGACACCGTGGTACCAACTGCATTAGCGCGAGATATGCGGCGACGGCTTGGTGAGTTCCACTCGGACTTCGTGTACTACGAGTATCCAAATGGATCGCACTGGTATGGCAACCACAGCGTCGACTGGGAACCGATTTTTGAGTTCTTTCAGGATCGTTCGATCAAGCCCACCAATGAACTGGAAGAGTTTACATTCGCCACGGCTTCACCGGGTGTCTCGGCTAAATCACACTTCCTGACGATCGTCCAGCAGGAGGTGCCTTTGGAGATCAGCTCCGTTGATTTCTCTAGGGGCGAGGAGGCCATTGAAATCACTACGGAAAATGTCCGGGTCTTATCGATTGACCAAGAATCGATCGGACTCACAGAGGAGCAGAAAGTAAAAGTCGACGATCAACTTATCGAAGCGCCTGACGACCTGCCCGTCTGGCATCTGGTGCGTTCTGAAGACCAATGGGCCCAAATGGACGCGGCGCCTTCGGCGAAGGAAAAAGGCCCACACAGAAATGGCGGGTTCAAAGATGCCTTCCGCAATCAGTTTGTGCTCGTCTATGGCACGCAAGGTACTGAGTCGGAGAATCAGTGGTATTTGAATCGTGCGCGGTTCGACGCGGAAAAGTTCTGGTATCGCGGAAATGGAAACGTTGAGATGATCGCCGACACGAGTTTCTCAGCGGGCGACTACGCGAATCGCAATGTCATTCTGTACGGAAACAGCGACAACAACAGTGCCTGGGAGAAGCTGCTGAAGGATTGCCCGATTCAAGTTTCCAACGGTGAGATCACCTTTGGCGAACAACGTTTGACGGGATCGAACTGGGGCACCTACTTCATTTATCCCCGCCCGGACTCCGACGTGGCCAGCGTTGGCGTGGTGACGGCCACGGGCGAAGAAGGCATGAAGGCCGCCTATGCCAATCACTATTTGGTCAACGCCACTTGTTTCCCCGACGTGATGATCTTTGATGAGACTTTGCTGACACGCGGCATTCGAGGCCTAAAGTGCGCTGGCTTCTTCGGTAACAGTTGGGATGTCGACTCCGGCAACTTTGTGTGGCGTTAATGACGCTGGTTTTCAGTGCAAGATCGCAAAGCAGTGACACGCCACAGTACGCAATCATCGAGATTGCGCGATTAACGTACGGTGGCGAGCATGGCTGTCCGCAAACTGGCGACAGAGTCGGAGCGCGAAAGCGACACCTCCACCGCCGTCATCAACTGTCGTTCGGTGTATACCAGATCGGTGAGGTATAGGCGCGTTCTTGGATGCTTGCGGGGACGTCCTTCGGTCGTTCGACGCCAAAAACCTTGGCGTCATAGGTCGTCCAACGCGGCGTGGGAATCTCGAGTGCCCGAACATAGTAGAATGATCGCTGGCTAGGATCAAACTCAGGATCGCTCCAGAAGGCTTGGAGAAACGGTGCACCGATCGAGTTGCTATAGTTGGCTTCTTCGATGTCGACGGTATTTCCGACCAGCTCTCGGCAGCGCCCGTCTTTGCCAATCTTCCGGTCGTCAGAAACGGCAACATCAAAGATGCGTTCATGCGTCTTGCCGCTCATATCCACCCATCCCTTAATCACTTGAACTCGATCAAGGTTGGCTCCATCGACATCACGGATCGCACGAATGAGCAGTGTTGGCGCCTTCCCATCGGAAGCCGATTTGAGATCGCCCCCCATTGGTACGCCATTGTCATACCCATACTGGGCAAAATTGGAACGGTCGAGATCCTCGGGTCCGAAATCAAATCCTGCAAACACGCGGACCTTCAGCCTCGTACCGGTTGTGGCAAAGACTTCTTTTCTCGCCAAAGCGTCGAAGATAGACTCGCGAGTGTTGGTGCGTGCCCATACCGCAGCCAAGCCAGACGCTGAGGTCTGTCGAGTGTAGATGTGGATTGACTCATCCCCCAATCGACCGGCGATCACTTCTTTGAATCGCACTGGTGATGCAGAGGGCTCCAATTGAGCAACTTTGCCAAAGAAGTTGTTCTCCTGAGTCGTCGACAGCGAAGTGTGTGCGTCCGTGGAACCCAGCATTCCAAACTTGAATGGATTGGTCCCTATTTTTTGCTCATAAGCCAATCCGCGTTTGAGTGCTTCACGCGCGTACTCTTTGGGCAACATCTCCGGCGTTTTGGCTCCATCGCCAAAGTTCGCTTTATCGAACGTCTCAAAGTCTGCAAACGCATCCTCCGGTGACAGCATCGGATGCGCTTCGCCGTCACCTTTCATCTGGGTGACCTCATAGAGTGGCTCCAGTTTCTGGCGCCGTGCCGCGTATTCCCCGTCGATGGCTTCTTTCCTGGCGTAGCGGGCATCAGCAAACATCAGGCCGTTGGAGAGATTACCGTTGTGCGGGATGGCAAACACATGCCCGCCGGTCTTGTCCATCAGGTCTTCCATCCAATCCCACAATGCTTCTGGATTGGGGTCTCCGTCGGAGGACAGCGGTATTCGACTATTGGCCACTTCTTTCCCCTCACGGTAAATCACGACGCGATGCATGTTGTTGCCGTTAGGTGTGGACGACCATTCGAATCCGATTAAAGTCGTAAACTGCCCCGGCTGATTCGCAGCTTCCGCAGCGTCGATGATCTCTTCCCAGGGCTTCTTTGGAAATTCAGGATCATTACTGTAGGGATTCGTGCCTTGCATTCGGGAACCCGCCCACATGTTCCACAGCTCTCCAGCTGCCTCAGCTGTGCCCACTTTGGCAAGCGAATGAAGCTTCCGTCCGAACTCCGTGTTCAGGACCGCCGGATCCGATCGGGCGATCATGGGAGCGACGCCAAGTCCTTCAGCATGGTCGGCAATCACCAGCCAGTCGAGCGGCCGCTCGAGCTGTGCTTTGACGCCCATGCTAGAAGTCACCACCTGCCCTTTTGCAAATCGAAACGCCTCCTCTGGGCCAAGCACGTTCCCGATCATACCGGCATCAGCCGAATAAGATGTGTGCAGATGCGTGTCGCCAAAGAACACCTGGTTTGGGAAGTCTTGTTGCGGATACGGCGAGTACTCGCGGTCGCCGGGTATGAAACCAGGAACGTCGTCCTGGCAATAAGCACACGAGCCCCAGAGCAAATGCAAACAGCCGCCGACAGTCGTCATCAGCAACAGAGCGGCCAGCCTAGTTCCATAAATACCTTGACGAGAATGCAGTCCAAGCACGCACATATGTCCGATACCTCTTTGCTTTGTCAGTCGGTGAGAGAATCATTTTGGCGTATACCAGATGGGCGAGGTATAAGCACGTTCCTGGATGCTGGTTGGTACGTCCTGAGGGACCTCGACACCAAACACCTTCGCGTCAAAAGTGGTCCAACGTGGGGTGGGAATTTCCAATACGCGCACGTAATAGAACGCTCTTTCTTGAGGGTCAAATGCAGGGTCGCACCAATAGGCTTGCAGGAAAGGAGCACCGATCGAATTGGTGTACGTGGCTCCACGGACGTTGACTGTGTTACCAACATCGGTTCTGCAACGACCATCTTCTCCAATCACGCCGTCGCCTGCAACGGCCAAGTCGTAGATGCGTTCGTGAATCTTCCCGTCGGAATCTAACCAGCCCTTGATGACCTGAACTCGATCAAAATTCGCACCGTCAGGATCGCGGATAGCGCGGACGAGGAATTTGGGGGCACAGTTGGTCAGATGGGCATCCAATGGCTCGTGAAGTGTCGGGGGCAACCTTCCGACGGAGTAACTCACCCTCATGCTGGCGTCTAGGCCGCCACTGATGACTGGGTTGCCGGTGGCACGGCGATGTCAGGTATCGTCGCTACGAGATTACACCAGCAAATTTGGTTATAATCGCGGCCCAGGGCCTCTGAGAGATTTGTCAATAGGAGCCGAAATGTCTGGCACTAGGAACACGCCACGATGCAAGTAAACATGCGTATTCGCGGTTTCATTCCCTGCGTCATCCTAGTCTGCGTCACGACGCTGGTTGCGTCGGAGGCACGTGCAACCAAGCCGAATATCATCCTGATCAATGCCGATGACCTCGGCTACGGCGACCTAGGTTGCTATGGTGCGAGCAAACTGCAAACGCCTCATATTGACCGCCTCGCGCAGGAGGGGCGACGGTTTACGGATGCGCATTCCGCGTCGGCTGTCTGCTCGCCATCACGGTACGGATTGATGACGAGTCAGTTTCCCTTACGCCGCAACTTCTGGGGCCCCAGCGCACTCAATCAAGAGCTTAGCATTGACACCGCGCAGCCAACATTGGGCAGCGTTCTGAAGTCCGCCGGCTATGCTACCGCGATCATCGGCAAGTGGCATCTTGGCTTTGGTAGCGGCAAGACTGATTGGAACAAGCCGCTGAAACCCGGTCCGCTCGAGTTGGGTTTCGACTACTACTTTGGCATTCCGACGGTGAATAGCGGTCCTCCGTTTGTCTACGTCGAGAACCACGATGTCGTCGGCTACGACGCGAACGATCCCTTCGTTCTTGGCCAAACTTCGGAAACGCAACGTTGGCCCGAGAAAGGCGGCTACGCCGCGATCGGCGGCGCCACGGTCGCCCACCAGCGCTACCGCGACGAAGAGGTCGCGATGACTTTCGCCCAAAAGGCTGTCGGGTGGATCAAAGACCGCGTTAAGCAAGACAAATCGCAACCGTTTTTTCTGTATCTGGCGACCACCAACATCCACCACCCCTTCACACCTCAACCGCGATTTAAAGAGTCGAGCCAATGTGGACTCTACGGCGACTTCGTTCACGAACTCGATTGGCTCGTTGGCGAGGTGCTCAATACCCTCGATACACTTGGAATTGCCGAGAGCACTTTGGTCGTCTTCACCAGCGACAACGGCGGTATGCTGAACAACACCGGACAGGAAGCATGGAAAGCTGGACACCGACTCAACGGAAAGTTACTCGGCTTCAAGTTCGGTGCCTGGGAAGGCGGGCATCGCGTGCCCTTCATCGTCCGCTGGCCGGCAAAGGTTCCGTCCGGCACCGAATCGAGCGCGCTCGTCAGTCAGATCGACCTCATCACGACTTTTGCAAACGTTGCAGAGGCGACGATTCCCGCCAGCGCCGTGATCGATGGTGTCAATCAATTACCTGAGTTCATCGGCGCCGCTGCGCGTCCAGCACGTGACCTACTGCTAATCTCTCCCAACACCCCATGCACCTCACCGTTCGCAAGGAAAAATGGGTTTACATTCCTGCCCGCGACGAAGGGGGCTTTCAGGGAAAGAATGTTGGAGATCACCTGCTAGGCGGGGCAGCAGCGCAGCAACTCACGAATCTGGTCAACAGCGACGTCGTCGAGGGGAAGATTCGCAAAGATTCTCCTCCAGCGCAGCTCTACGATTTAGAGGCCGATCCGTATCAGAGCAAGAACGTGTACAACGAGCACCCTGCAGTAGTGGAAGAACTCGCCAACCTGCTCAGCGCATGGCAATCCCGAATACCCGAGACCCCACGGCTTGGCTGGATCAAATTACGGCAGCAATAGCCGTTCGCTCTCCGATCGTCGCTTTACGACGAAAGACCCACACCGGCGTAACGGATGCCGGTCAGATCGGCCATTTCCTTCTTCCATGTCGTGATATCATCGACGTTAAACTCGCCCAAGTGCGAATGACCGCAAGCGCGCGCCATGACTTTCATAAGTTCGACCGAGGCGTTCAAGAACCTCGCTAGTTGTTGCGCCGAAGTTTCAACATTGAGTCGCGCTCGCAGGTGTCCCTGCTGAGTCGCGATCCCCGCCGGACAGTTGTTCGTGTTGCAGATGCGAGCCGCGACGCAGCCGATCGCCTGCATGGCTGAGTTCGCGATAGCAACCCCATCAGCTCCCAGACACAGGGCTTTGATAAAGTCAGACGGCGTGCGGATGCCGCCGGTAATGATCAACGTCACATCACTTCGGTCGATGCGATCGAGATGCGTGCTGGCGCGCGCCAAAGCCGGAATGGTTGGCACCGAGATGTTGTCTCGGAAGATCAGGGGCGCTGCACCAGTTCCACCTCCTCGGCCATCAAGGATGATGTAGTCGACGCCTGCTTCGAGGGCGAAGTCGATGTCCTTCTCGATGTGTTGAGCGGAGATCTTGAAGCCGATCGGAACACCTCCCGTGAGTTCTCGAACTCGCGAGGAGAAGTCCCGATAGTCCTGTGGCGTCGTCAAGTCACGAAAAGTAGGTGGTGAAACAGCCGCTTGTCCTTCTTTTAATTGGCGAACCTCAGCGATCTTGCCTTTCACCTTATTGCCAGGTAGGTGACCTCCCGTACCTGTTTTTGCTCCCTGACCACCTTTGAAGTGAAATGCCTGCACTCGTGGAAGCAGATCTTCCGTGAAACCGAACTTGGCCGACGCCAACTCGTAGAAGTACCTTGAGTTCTCAGCTTGCTCTTCCGGCAACATCCCGCCTTCGCCCGAGCAGATACCGGTGCCCGCTAGTTCCGCTCCGCGCGCCATGGCGATTTTTGCTTCTTCCGACAGAGCTCCAAAACTCATGTCCGAAACGAAGATTGGAATTTCCAACCGGAGTGGCTTTTTCGCTTTCGGGCCTATGACCAGATCGCTGCCGACAGAGGCATCTTCCAGCAGCGGTTTGGTAGCCAACTGCGCTGTCAGCAGCTGTATGTCGTCCCACTGTGGCAGCGTTGTGCGAGGAACGCCCATGGCGCCAAGCGGGCCATGATGGCCAGTTTTCTCCAAGCCATCGCGAGCCAACGCATGAATCAACTCGACAGTTGGCTCCTCCGGCGTCGCTGCGGCTGTTGGCATCTCGTCGGTCGATTCCGTGGCGGGTTGTTCGACTTCCACGTCGCCCAACTGATTGTGGCTGCCGTCGCAGAAAGGAGGGTTCTTGGTGTACTTGCACATGCACAAGTACGATTCCTGTGCCTCGTCGACGGTAAAGGCCAGTGGCTCGATCCCAGTGCCGCGATGTGAGCCGTCGCAAAACGGTTGGGATTTGGAGTCGCCGCAAGCGCACCAATAGTGCTCGCCCTGTTCCAGATCGATCTTTATCGGCTGCTTGGCAGCAATTTTCGGTGATGCCATCTTGACGTTGATCTCCGCTTGGCTTGTTAAGAAAACTGGTTGTGGACGACCACCTCTTCAAGCGGAAGCTGACCCGGCTTCGGCCAGGCTGGCTTCGTCGCTTTGCCGACGGCGATCATGAATCCGATCACGTGATCTTCAGGGAGCTTGATCAATTCCGCAACCTGGACGGGATCGAAACCGATCATCGGACACGAGTCGTAGCCCATGGCCTTGGCGGCAAGCATGATGGTTTGACCGGCGATGCCGCAGGACCGCATGGCTTCGTCCCGTTGCAACTCGTCTTTCCCTTCATAAAACGGCCCCATCCAATTGACCAACATGTCGGCAACCTCCTGCGGCGCGTCGCGCCAGTAACGACTGGGCGACTTCTCCCAGGATTTAAGATCGGCAGTTAAGACAATCAGCAGCGAAGCATCTGTGACTTGGGCCTGATCAACCGCTGCAGCGCGGATCTGCTGGCGCAGCGGCTTGTCTTGCACCAACACAAAACGCCAATTCTGCATATTGAAGGACGAGGGGCTTTGGACGGCCGCCTCCATCAGTTTCTGAATCTCCTCGTCGCTGAGTTGATGTTCCGGATCGTAGTGCTTGACTGCACGGCGTTGGTAAATCGCATCGAAAGTATCCACGACGTCTCCTACAGTTTGGGGGTTAGATCTTCGTTTCCCGATCAACTTTGTTCGGTGGCAGCGGATCTTGAATCGAGGCTCATTGGGCCTGATCCGTTTGCTACGATCAGGAGCATCGCTCCCATTAGAGCTAAATTCTTCATGAACGATATCATTTCGATCTGCATTACAGGCATCTTAACTTCCGCATTGGTATTGAGAACCCACGTAGCCTCCGCAGGCCATGTCCAAAAGTCGTGGAAGTAATACGTCGCCAGCACGAGGAAGATCAGCAGCAGTGCCGCGCCGATACGTGCCCTAAAGCCGACGAGGATCGATAGGCTGCCGGCGAGTAGAAAGACAATCGCCCCCGCCAGCATCACGTTCGGCATGGGCACACCTTGGCTTTCCATCAATCCGACCACTTTGGAGAACTGCGGTATCTTGTTCCCGACCGCACTCATCATAAAGATGAGCACGAGGAGTGCGCGCCCTAAAACCGTGGTGAGTCCTTGTAATATCGTTGGCATACTTTGTTCCCTTGGTTCGCAAGATTCTACTGGGAGGTTTCGTTATCCAAGGTCAAAAAGCAGAGCTTCAGCCCTCGTGCTCCCTTCCACATAAAGGTCTGTTGGTCGGCTCGTCGCCACTGCGTCGCCAGCTTGGAGTTTCGTTCCGTTAACGACGAGTTCGCCGGTCGCAACTTGCAGCCACGCGTGCCGACCTCGCTGGACGAGATACTCGAGGCTTTTCCCAGGATCAAGGATCGTCGCGAAGATTCGCACGTCCTGATGCACCGTGACGACGCTGTGCTGCTTATCGACTCCGGCGATTTGCCGCCAGCGATTTTTCTTGTCACCAGCATCAACGCGTTGCTGCTGGTAGCTCGGTTGCAGACCGCTAAGCGACGGTCGGATCCAAATTTGCAGAAAGTGGTTCGCCTCGGACTTCGACGGATTGTATTCGCTGTGCGTGATGCCTGTCCCGGCTGTCATCATCTGGACGTCGCCTGGTCGCACGATCGATCCTTTGCCTGTGCTGTCCCGGTGTTGGAGGGCGCCTTCCAACACGTAGGAGAGAATCTCCATGTTTCGGTGCGGATGGGTCGGAAAACCTCGCCCCGCCGTAATGCGATCATCGTTGATCACCCGCAAGGAACGGAATCCCATGTGCCGCTGGTCGAAATAGCCACCAAACGAAAACGTGTGGTAGCTGTCCAACCAACCGAGATCGGTATGCCCACGCTGAGCTGCTTGTCGAACCAGCAGCTTGGTATCGGCAGGTTCACTGGCGCCGGCCGTGAACGGGCGAGTAGCAACGTGTATCAATCCAGCCGAGGTCAGACGTATGAAGTTTCGGCGTTGACTGTCCATGTCGGAGTTCCTTTCAAAAGCAAATACGATGTCAATTTAAATCAAACAGCATGATTTCCGCTGGTCCATTCGCTGCGATCGCGATCATTGGTTCGTCGCTCACGGCGGCACCGTCACCGGTGTCGAGTACGTTGCCATTGAGCTTGACCGACCCTCGCAGGACCTGCAGCCAAGCGTGGCGTTGCGGTTGGAGCACATGCTCGACGGCCGCATCGCTTTCCAAATCCGACAGGAATATGCGGGCATCCTGATGAATCAGCAGCGAGCTTTCCGCCGCATCGCGCGAAGCGACTAATTGCAATCGGTTGCGACGACCCTCAGGATCGAACGCCTTTTGTTCGTAGCCCGGATCGATGCCTTTGCGTTCGGGCAGCAGCCAGATCTGATAGAAGTGGGTTGCCTGATCATCTAACGGATTAAATTCACTGTGCGTGATTCCCGCGCCTGCGGTGATGCGTTGGAACTCTCCAGGCTTGAGGACTTCGCCGTTACCCATCGAGTCTTTATGTTCCAAGGCACCATCGAGCACGTATGAAACGATTTCCATATCGTGATGGGCGTGAGTGCCGAATCCCTGGCCGGCTGCCACACGATCCTCATTCACGACACGCAGCGTGCGAAACCCCATCTGCTCTGGGTCACGATAGCCTGCGAATGAGAATGTGTGATAAGACTTCAACCAGCCATGATCAGCGTGGCCCCGGGAATCTGCTTTTCTAACTCGAATCATTGCTTTACCTCTCTCCAAAAGCCGCCATAAAGATTGTTTACATGTAAACTAATTTCGCAAAAAAAGAGAGCTCTAGTCGTCTTGCGATTGCGCGCGTTCCCGTGCCTTTTCCAGTAGGTTGCTCAGTTGCTTTAGCTCTGCCTTGGTCAAGTGTCCGATCAAATGCTTGTGAAGGTCCAACACTGGTCGATCCATCTGCTTGAGCAATCTAAGTGCCTTTCTCGTGATGCTTACGTAGACCACACGCCTATCGTCTGCGCTTCTCTCTCTCTGGACGAATCCCTGTTTCTCCAGCCGGTCGATCAATCCCGTGATTGCAGGGACGACTTGGATCATCCGCTCGGCAATCTCCAGACTGGGCATTGGCTTATCCTCACCACGCAAGATTCTCAGGACGTTGTATTGCGAAGCGGTGAGCCCGTGCTCGCGAAACAAACGACCAAATCGATTTTGAAACAGATCGCTCGTCCGCAGCAGGTTCAGGGTGGCCTCCTGTTCGTGGGAATCAAATGGCCCCTTCTTCCCTAGTTCTCGCTGCAGTTGACCGGTAGTCATAATCCACATCCCTTGGGCTTAGCGTTCGCTAGTTTAGTTTACATATAAATTATCGTCATGGCAATCTTATTTCTTTGCTTTTTCCATCGATGCGCACAGATTATCACCGAATCTGACTCGATATCAGGCCCTCTCGTCTTTGTTGCCAACCGTAAGTCGTTGCTGCCAAACATGTTGCGAGGCGAGGCAAAGTTGTCGCTGAGAGCTGCTGCTTTGCAGCCACTTGGTTTGAGAACGCACTAGCTCAACAGTGGACATTTCTGTGAATGGGTTGATACGAAGTGCGGTAGATACGCACCGCCTCGCTGGATCCCGACTGCTCAGCACGCGACACCACTGCGGCTGTCGGGATACTGGGTGCTCATGTAACAATGACGGCGCGATGATGAGGAGACCTTGGAAGTCTGTGGTACGGTCACATAACAGATGGCTGGTTATGAGGTTACGCGGTCATGAATGCTGACAAACTGAGTCCTTTCGAAATCGATGCCGCGTGGAAGGGCGAAGAGTTATTTGCCCGTCGGGAGTGGCATTTTCAGCTCACCTCGGCGGAGGTCGAGGAATTGATGACAGCGGGACGCGGGATGCATGTCCGTCCAGACTTAACGACCGTTGAGCCCGATCGAGTTGTGCTTCCGACGCTTGCTCCGAAGTTACAGCAGATTCAAGAACAGCTCGAAAACGGAGCGGGAGCAGTCTGCGTGCGAGGACTTCCTCTGGACAACGTCAGTTTAGATCGCGCCCGCGCTGCGTTTTGGGCCGTGTGCCGGCACATTGGCACTCCTGTCTCTCAGAGTGCTCGCGGGGAGCGAATTTTTAGCGTGCGAGACGCTGGGCTTGCCAACGATGACACGCGGGCGCGCGGCCCCAACACGCGGAAGCCGCTGAGTTTCCATACCGACCGCTGCGATGTCATTTCCTTCCTCTGTTTTCGCCAAGCTCGATCGGGAGGTGAAAACCAACTCGTCAGTGCCGTAGCGATCTACAACCATCTACTGACCCATCGTCCCGATCTCGTTGACGTGCTGATGAGACTTTATTGGTATCAGCGACACAACGTCGACACGGGCAATGCCACGCCCTTTTGCGAACAACCGATCTTTTCGATATGCGAAGGGCATTTCGCCGCAAGTTTGCTACGCGTTTTGATTGAGCGCGCATATGCCAGTCCCGAGACTCCGGAAATGACCCGCCTCCAACGTGAGGCACTTGACCAAGTCCAAGAAGTTGCCGAGTCGCCAGAGTTTCATGTGACCTTCACGCAGGAACCAGGGGACATGGTGTTCTTGAACAACTTCGTGACTTTGCATCGACGAACTGCATTTACCGACCACGACGAGCCTGAACGCAAACGTCATCTGCTTCGCATCTGGCTCTCGGTGCCTAATTCACGCCCCCTCGATCCTAGGTTCGCGGCCAACTATGGATCGACCTCTGCGGGGGCACTTCGCGGTGGAATGGCGCCTGCCCGCTAATCGCAGCGCCTGCCCACAGCGTGCAGCCAGCGTGTGAGCAACACCGCTTCTTTTCGGCGGCAACCGACTGAGATTGGATGCGATTGTGAGCTACTCGACTCGCCGCCAATCGCCGATCGTTGTTTTCGTGGCGTGGTTGCTGCGAGCAAATCTGTAGATTGCACGGATTCTCAAGCATAGAAAAGCTGGACCATCGACACGTGTTGAGCGATAATCGGCGATCCGCAACGCCTCGGCAGGCATTTTGGTCATGCCGCAGCCACACTCTTTCACCTCGTCGATATGTGGGCGGAGCGATTCGCACTCGTCAAAAAGAATACCGCGAGAATCAACAATGAACGCCCGAATTCTGTTCAGTCTCATCATTCTGTTTACCTACGCGTCGTGCCATGCTCAGACTGATGCGTATATGGAAAAAGAGGTGATGACGGCGCCGAAGCAAACATTTTCGCCATACGCAAATCGGTCATTCCCAACCAACGTGTACTTTGGTGACACTCATTTGCACACAGGATTGTCGATGGACGCAGGCACCTTTGGTAACCGACTCGGCTTAGAAGACGCTTATCGATTCTCGCGCGGCGAGGAAGTGATTTCGTCTACCGGCTATCGTGCGCGGCTGGCGCGGCCTCTCGACTTTGTGGTCGTTGCCGATCACTCGGACGGCATGGGCGTGTTCGACCTATTGCGTCAGGGGGATCCCAAAGTTGTCGTGGACGAACAGACGCGACGATGGCACGAAGGGATTAATCAGGGCGGCCAAGCTGCGGTCGACGCTGCACTGGAGCTGATCAACGCGTTTTCCCAGGGACGGTCGCCGTTTCCGACGAACGATCCCGAGCTGTCCCGCCCTGTGTGGGACGAATGCGTCAAGATGGCAGAGCAGTATAACGAACCAGGAAAATTCACTGCTTTCATCGGGTACGAATGGACCTCTCTCGTAAAGGGAAATAACCTCCATCGAGTCGTCGTCTATCGGGACGGAGCAGAGAAAGCAGGTCGGGTGTTACCGTTCACACTCGCAGACAGCCCCAACCCCGAAGACCTCTGGAAAGCATTGTCGGCTTACGAGGAGAAAACGGGTGGTCGCGTCCTGGCAATTCCCCACAACGGCAACCTCTCCAACGGCATGATGTTTGACGTCGAGACGCTTTCTGGTGGCCCAATCACCAAGGCCTACGCCGAGCAACGCCAGCGTTGGGAACCTATTTACGAGTCGACGCAAATCAAAGGCGATGGCGAGGCACATCCGTTCCTCTCGCCCGAGGACGAGTTCGCAGACTACGAGACTTGGGACTTGGGAAATCTTGATTTGAGCCAAGCCAAAACAAATTCGATGTTGCCTGGTGAGTACTATCGCTCGGGCTTGAAACGAGGTCTGGAGTTCGAGCAGAAACTAGGTGTGAACCCTTACAAGTACGGCCAGATTGGCAGTACGGACTCGCACACATCTTTGTCTGCGGTCGAAGAGAACAACTTCTTCGGCAAGCACTCGGGCGTGGAACCTTCGGCCGACCGCGCCAAGCACGTCACACTCGGTGGCGAGAACGGTAGCATCTACGGTTGGCAAATGACCGCTAGCGGTCGAGCAGCGGTATGGGCCAAAGAGAATACGCGCGAGGCGATCTGGGATGCCATGAAGCGGAAGGAGACTTACGCCACGACCGGACCGCGTATTTTAGTGCGATTCTTCGGCGGCTGGGAATTCACCGACGAGGATGCGCTTGGTCGCCTGCCGGGCCGGATTGGATATTCCAAGGGTGTTCCCATGGGTGGCGATCTGCGACCCGGTAAGAAGGGAGCATCGCCGACGTTTTTGGTGGCGGCGATGAAGGATGCGATGAGCGGTAACCTCGACCGGATACAGATCATCAAAGGTTGGATCGGCCAAGACGGGCAAGCTAAAGAGCGGGTGTACGACGTGGCCGTTTCCGACAAGCGCCAGATCGGTGAGGATGGTCGATGCAAGCAAGCAGTCGGCAATACGGTTGATGTTGCCAACGCCACGTGGACAAACAGCATCGGCGATCCCGAATTGATTACCGTCTGGACCGATCCGGACTTTGACCCACAAGAGCGTGCCTTCTACTACGCGCGCGTTCTCGAGATTCCCACGCCGCGCTGGACAGCTTACGAGGCACTGCGATTCCAGATCACCATGACTGAGGGCACGAAGATGACCACCCAAGAACGCGCCTACACTTCTCCGATCTGGTACAACCCACCAACCAAATAGGGCGCTTTGCTATGAACTCTTCAACTAGTCGCATGGTCGTTGCGACCCTCATCGCAGCATCAGCATTTTCGGTCGCATCGGCACAAGATCAGCTACCTACCAAGGAGGGAGTTGCTCAGAAGTTTGAGCAGACACAGTTCTCTCCGTATGCCGGTCGCAGTTATCCAACAAAAGTGCTGTGGGGAGATACCCATTTGCACACTGCGGTTTCCGTCGACGCGGGTACCATGTGCCGACTAGGCCAGGAAGAGGCACTTCGGTTTGCTCGAGGCGAGGAAGTGACTAGCACCGGTGGCTTGCGAGCGAAGCTCTCGCGACCCTTGAATTTCATTGTCGTCGCAGACCATGCCGAGATGTATGGCCTGATGCCAAATCTGCTGGCCGGGGATCCATCGATCTTGGGAACGGAGAAGGGAAGGCGTTGGTACGACATGATCGCGACGAATGATCGCGAACAGGTATTCGCGGCCGCCATGGAGATCGTTGCCTCGCTTCAGCAACAGGAACCTCCGTTCAAGAGCGACTCCCTCGTGCGAGACGCGTGGCGAGAATACACGGCGCTGGCGGACCGGTACAACGAGCCGGGACGCTTCACCGCACTAATCGGCTATGAATGGACAGCGATTGGAGGCTTCAACCTGCATCGGAATGTGATTTTTCGCGGCGATGCAACCGAGGCAAATCGCACCGTCCCCTTTTCGCAATTCGACAGCCAGAATCCAGAAGACTTGTGGAAGGCGCTGCATCGTTTCAATGATGAGACGGGCGCTGAGGTTCTAACGATCCCACACAACGGCAATTTGTCGAATGGGCGCATGTTCTCTGTCGAGACTTTTGATGGCCAGCCGCTCAATCGAGAGATCGCCGAGTTACGTGCGAGCATGGAGCCGCTGGTGGAAGTCACACAGATCAAGGGGGATGGCGAGGCGCACCCCTTCCTTTCTCCGAACGATGAGTTCGCCGACTACGAAACTTGGGATCGCTCGAATCTCGATGGAACGGAACTCAAGGCCAAAGACATGCTGCAATACGAATATGCCCGTTCAGCGCTTAAGATCGGCTTGCAGCTTGAGGCAGATTTGGGCGTTAACCCGTTCAAATTCGGAATGATTGGCAGCACCGATGCGCATACGGCCATCTCCTCTATCGAAGAGAACAACTTCTTCGGCAAGCACTCAGGCGTTGAGCCAGAGTCGCATCGATGGGAGCACATTGTGATTTCCTCTCCAAAAGACCCCGACCTGAATGTTATGGGGTGGCAGCAAGCTTCCTCGGGCTACGCTGCGGTTTGGGCAACCGAGAACACAAGAGAAGCTGTTTTCGACGCGATGAAGCGAAAAGAAGCCTACGCAACAACGGGATCACGGATCATGGTCCGTTTCTTCGGCGGCTGGCAATTTACGGAGGACGACGCCAACACGCGAATTCCAGCAAACGTCGGCTACGAGAAAGGAGTTCCAATGGGAGGAGACTTGCGCGCAGGGCCTGCAGGCAAAGCCCCGTCGTTTCTTGTCGCGGCGCTCAAGGACCCTTACAGCGGTAATTTGGATCGGCTGCAGATCATTAAAGGGTGGCACAATGCCGACGGATCCACGGCCGAGAAGGTCTACGACGTGGCCGTCTCGGATGGACGCGTCATTGGAACCGATGGACGCTGCCGCGAAGAGGTCGGCGATACGGTCGACGTCGAGAATGCGACATGGAAAAATAGCATTGGCGATCCGGAACTACTCGCCGTGTGGCGCGACCCGGATTTCGACCCCCAACAGCGGGCCTTTTATTACGCCCGGGTAATCGAGATCCCGACTCCGCGCTGGACTGCGTACGAAGCAAAAAGGTTTGGCATCGACATGCCAGCCGAGGTTCCGATGACAACTCAGGAACGCGCCTACACGTCCCCGATCTGGTTTACACCATAACGCAATGCAGTCCCTTCCGGTCTTGAGAATAGGCAATTACGTTGGGCCAGTGTTGCTCCTCACCGCAATGGCCGCCCGTGTCTCGGGATGCGCTGTTTGCATCGGTTTTCCAGAGCGGACAACAGCGGATTATCTTATCGAGGCAGACTGCGTCGTCCTCGCGTGTCAACGGAACGACAACCGATTTCAGTACGCTCCGCGCGAGACGCTCAAAGGTCGCTTTGATGGCTCGGATATCAACCTCCTTGTCGACAGCGCGACACGCCGAGTCCTACAATCCGACAGCCACCTCCACGTTGTGCTAGTCCAGAATAAACCGGGAGGAGAATGGCGAAGTTTAGGCATTGCCAGAGAAGAGTACTTGAAGGTGGTGCGCCGCATCCTCATGTTCTCCGCAAGCTGGAATGGCAGTGACGGAAACATGGAACGTATCCGTTTCTTTCTGCCGCTGTTTGGGCACAAAGATCGCCGCATTCGAGAACTAGCCTACCTCGAGCTTGGTCGCGCTCCTTATTCAGTCATAAAGCAACTCGGCCGCGTGGCACCTCGTGAGTACTACGCAGCGATGCTCGAACATCGCGAATATCTTAAGTGGCGATCTTTGGCAATACTCCTGCTCGCACAGAGCGACGATCCCACAGATAAGCAGCGCATTCTTGACTCCTTTCATGCGGCCCATCAGTTCGGCTTGACGACCAACTTAGCGGCGTGGACCGCAGCCGCAATTGAAGTTGAGGGAGTAACGGCATTGCGCTTCATCGAGGAGCAGTACTTGTGTCGCGCAGATCGGACCGTCGAGGAGCGCCGAGCGGTACTGGTCGCGCTCTCGACGCTTGGCGCTGGAGGAGATGCGGATCTGCAAAACCGAATCATTCGTAGCTATCGCGTGTTGTTGGCCCGGTCGCCCGAGTTCGCCCCGCGTGTGGCCGATGACCTTCGGGATTGGAAGCGAACGGATCTTCGGGCGGAGTTATCGTCCATTCTTCACGGGACGACAAAGCTCGACGCTTCCGGCCGTCGGTCAATCAGGAGCTATCTGCTTGAGGCATCAACTGTGGGGGATCTAGCAGTTGTCGACGAATGAGCCCTCCGAGACTGAGCAAGCCGTTTCAGCCAACGCACCCAGCAGCACTACTAGCACGTCGACCGAGAGTTGGACGTTGCGGCTAATTCGCGATCCGCTTTCGCACTTCTTACTGCTGGGGGCGGCGCTGTTCGTGGCTTACGGCTACTTACAGAACGATGAGCCTCCGGAAACGCAACAATTCGTCGTGTCCGCGGGAAAAATTGAGCACCTCGCAGCGCTCTTCACTCGCACCTGGCAGCGCCCGCCGACCCCAGAAGAATTGCGAGGACTTATCGACGACTATGTGCGCGAGGAGGTCGCCTACCGCGAGGGCGTCGCGATCGGGTTGGACGTAAACGACACGATCATTCGACGGCGAATACGGCAGAAGTTAGATTTTGTAGCGCAGGACTTGGCGGGCCAAGTCGAGCCGACCGACGAACAGTTGCAATCTTACTTGGAGAAAAATCCAACTCAGTTTCGCAATGATCCAAGGCTTTCGTTCCGGCAAGTATTCTTCGATCCAGAACAGCATGGCGAAGACTTGCAGGAAATGGTTAGCGACCTCGTAGCATCACTTCGCGAAGATTCATCGATCGACGCAAAAGAACTTGGTGACCGCACGCTCCTTGAGCACGGCTACCAGAATGTTTCAAAACGCGAAATCGCAAACCTGCTAGGCCAGGAGTTTGCCGCGGCGATTGTCGAGGTTGAGCCCGGTGAGTGGCATGGACCACTTGGTTCGGCATACGGTGCGCATGCGATCATCGTCGATGAGTTTCAGCCTAGCGAGCGCCCTGAACTGGAGCAGGTCCGCGCGGCGGTCCGCCGAGAGTGGGAACACCAGCGCCACCAAGAGCTGAAGGAGGAGTTTTATCAAGGGTTGATCGACAAGTACGAAATCAAAATCGATTGGCCGGAGGCAGCGACCGAGGTGAGCGAATGAGGCTTCCAAGTCTGCTGTGCGTGCTAGGCACGCTCACCATTTCTCCGCTGCTCGCTGAGGCTCATGAGGTACGACCGGCGTATCTGCAACTCCAGCAAACCGCATCCGACACCTTTGATATGTTGTGGAAGGTGCCAGCGATGGGCGATAACCTGCGACTTGGGCTCTACGTTCGCCTACCTGAGTCGACCGCAGTCATCTCCGGTCCTCGTGGCATGTTTCGACGCAACGCCTACCTTGAGCGATCGACGATTCAAGGCTCGCAAGCCCTTGTTGGCTCGACCATCACCATCGACGGACTCCAAACCACGCTGACCGACGTACTGGTTCGCATTCAGAGACTTGATGGGACGACCCAGGTAGGCCGTTTGACACCGGAAGCACCGTCTCTGATCGTCGAGTCCTCACCAAGCACATGGCAAGTGGCTTGGACTTATTTAGTCCTGGGGTTCGAGCATATCTTGTTGGGTATCGATCACCTGCTGTTTGTGCTGGCATTGGTACTTTTAGTCAAAGGTTGGAGACGCCTGGTCGAGACCATTACCTCGTTCACGGTGGCTCACAGCATTACTCTCGCACTCGCTACGCTGGGCGTTGTTCATGTTCCCGGTCCACCAGTCGAAGCTTGCATTGCGCTGAGCATCGTGTTCGTCGCTGCTGAGATTGTTCGTTCTCGCCAAGGCCATTCAGGGCTGACTGAAAGTGCTCCGTGGCTCGTCGCGTTTAGTTTCGGTCTGTTGCACGGATTGGGATTCGCTGGAGCGCTAAGCGAAGTAGGTCTACCACAGCAAGCAATTCCATTGGCCCTTTTGTTCTTCAATATTGGCGTCGAGCTGGGACAGCTGGCCTTCGTGACCGTCTTGCTCGCCATCCTTTCGCTAGGTCGTCGCATCCCACAACCCGAGAAGAGCTGGCGCCTCGCCCCCTACGCGATCGGTTCGATTGCTATGTTCTGGGTAATTGAACGAACCTGCAGTTTTTGGACGTGAGCACGAGCACTTGTCCTAGCGGCAACATGGGAAGCAACGTGGAGAGGGGAAGCTTTGAGCCTCACCCTCTCAATGACATTGCTTGACCACGGCACTGCTACAACTGAGCGAACATTGCATCGAGTGCTTGCAACTCTTCGTCGTCCTCAGCATCGTCGCCTTCGTCGTCGTGGACATGATCGACTTCGCCTTCCGGCTCATCGATGCCGGGTTCCTCGCCTTCATCGAGGTCGCTTGCGAGAGTCTCGATCAAGATGTCGAGGTCTGCGAGGCCGACAATCCCATTGCCGTCGGCATCAGCACCTGATGACGGCGTAACCCGCTGGCCAAACGTTTCGCGCCACACGAGCAGATCTGCGAGATTAACTTCGTCGTCACCGTTGAAGTCGCCGACGATCTGGTCCACCGGCTCTGTTTCCGGGTCGCCTTCCTCGCCAAGCAACTCGCAACCCGGATCCTCCACGCCAGGTTCCATCTCCTCGGAAAATTCATCGACAATGTCGTCTTCCAGTAGTTCCTCGCATTCAGGGCCTTCGCCTTCGCCGAGTATGTCAGCGATTTGCTGGTCCGACCCGAGCAACAGCTGCGGGATCAATGTCTCGGGAGGCTCAGCAGGCGATCCAATCAGTCCGACAATTCCGTCATCCGGTGCATTGACCGCGTCGGGCGTTGCAACGACTCCACCGAGCGACGCGCCAAATTGCTCCTGCATCTCGGCGTTCGACAGCCCTAGAAACTCTTCCGGAACTTCGCCGCCTGGGTCGTCGGGGGTCACCTGCTCCGGCTGCTCCGTGAACGGGACGTGGTCTGCCGCCTGCTCCAGATGAAACAGTTGCTGTCCCTCGAAGTCACCGAAGTTCAGCGTGATCTGATCATGGTACAGGAACCACTGATCAGACGAATCAACCAGAATTCGTGTATCGCTCGATGCAACGATGTTCTGACGTTCCTCGTCGAGTTCGAAATCCTCCGGCAAATCGAGGAACTCGATGTCGCCACGGATGTCGAGTTGTCGATGATTCTGCCGTGGGTAGCCCAAGTAGATATCGGTGCCATTGGCGAACGTGCCTCCATCGATCGTCACGTTGCCATTGGGCGATGGCTTCAAGCCGGTGCCGAAGCCACGGATTTCAACGTTTTCGTAGATGTGCTCGCCAAGGTTGTAGACATTGCTGACATCGAACCCGGTTTCGCCAACTTGGTCAAGGGCGTTGAGCACTCGAACATTGCGGAAATGGACGTCAACGTTGTAGTTTGCCAACACGCCGAAGTCCGCGTTCCAGACCGTCGTATCCTCGATCAAACTGTTGGGGAAATCGAATTGATACTCCAACAGCTGTTCAGCCTGACCTTCAAAGTCAGTCGAGATTGGCGAACGATGATAGTAGGTCTGCAATCCGACGGCGGAACCGTAAGCCGTGTTGCCTGAGAAGTCACCGAGCCAAGTGTGACCCGCGGGTACGGTCTCTGCACCGTTCGCCAATGATGGATCGGGCAAGTTCTCCGCAAGGAAGGGGATTTCGGGGACGCTTTCGGTGATCGCCTCGACGCCGTAGACGATTAGGCCTGAACCAGTCGCGCCGGACGCGACGTTGTTGCGAACCGTCAGTCCTGTTCCGCCTTGGAACCAGAAGCCATCGCCCGAGTGTCCCAAGTCTTCGCCTTCGAATCCGCGTGACACAGGAGATTCGCCCGAGCCATGCGTTTTGATCGAGAGGTTGTTCACGAACGAACCAATCTCGTCGCCGGCCTCGGTGTAGAAGGCGGCCCCGAACACGTCGTAGCTGACGTTGTCGACGATATCGACGTGACTGGAGTGGTTGACGTAACCCCATCCTGGGCTGCCGGCCACCGCGCTACCAGTCACGGTAGAAGCGGGCGTGTCGGCGGCAACGCCATGTCGATGGAAGTGCACGCTGTAGCGACCGGGTACGTTCGTGCCGGTGCCCTCAACCAGCCGGCCTTCTTCGTCCAATTCTGCGAAGTTGGGCGAGATCGACTTGTCGGTGCGACCGAGGTCATAGAATCCTGCGTACGCCACTTGCAC
>JANQQA010000206.1 GCA_028285205.1 Bythopirellula sp.
GGCATTCCTTGCCAGCAGCTTCAGTTCGATCGCCCGACACGCATGGCGTCACGCGCATGAAAAGGGCGAGTGAGGTTTTTTCTTTTCGCACTCGCTGACGAGAAACTGCTTTCTGATCGCCAAGATTTGCTGATGTCTGGCGAATGCGGGTTAGTAGCCTCTATCAACCCGAGGGCGAGTGCAGGCATGGACTTCACTTTTCATTCCGCGTTGCGATCCGTCCATATTGCAGCCGGAGCACTTGGACTGGTCTGCTTTTGGATTCCGATCTTCGCCAAGAAAGGCGGACGATTGCATCTCGCGGCAGGGCGGTTTTTTGTGCGAGTGGCGATCGTGATCGCCGCGACAGCGATGTTCTCGTGCGCTTGGGGATTAATCGCGCCGTTGAGCTTCTCTGGGATCACACGCGAGCTGAGTGCCAGCGAAGTTGAACACCTGTCCGCAAGTATTCGTTTTCTGTTTACGCTGCTGGGCATGCTAACGACTTGGTTCGTGGCATCGTTGCAGCTTGGGCTGCGGGCAATTAGAACCCGCAGGAACCAAGCGGAATTGGGCGACGCGTGGACGCGCACGCTCGTGATGATCTCGATGTTGGCGAGTCTGCTGGCTGTATTGGTCGGAGCTTACCAATATGCGATGGTCGGGCAACTTCGCTACTTCGCGTTAATCGGTTTGGGGACGCTGGGTGTCTTCGAGGGTAGAAAGACGTTGCGTCTTCTCGGCAAAAGCGAACATGGGCCGATGGACTGGTGGTACCTGCACATGGACAGCATGATCGGTCTGGGAATTGCTTTTCATACCGCGTTCTTCGTGTTCGGCGCCAGCCGAATCTGGGGCCCACTGCCCGGACTATGGGCTGCTGTGCCCTGGGTGTTGCCCACGGTCATCGGCGCGACCGCGACCCACGTGTGGACGAATTACTACCGGCGAAAGTTTGAGACCGATCAGTCGCGCTCAATCAATGACGGGCAACCGCTCGTGACAGGTACATCAGCTTCGTAGGCCACTCTCAAGGCCAAGACTGAGATCTGGGGTCTCTACCGGCGGTGTTTGCCCCAAGATCAGTGACCGCATCACCACTGCTGTCGCGGGCGATAGTTGCAATCCGGCGCGGAAATGACCTGTCGCGAGCCAAGCATTGTTGTACCTTGGCAATCGTCCGAGGATCGGTTGACGACCGGGGGTGCCCGGGCGCAGGCCTGACCAGCTGGATTTTATTTGCAGCGCCGCCGTCTCTGGGGCGACAGTCGCGGCGAATTCGCGCAGGCCGTCAATGGCTTCGTCGGTCGTTGCTTTTTCGAAACCGACGTCTTCTTCGGTCGAACCAACAAGCACAAGTCCGTCACGACGTGGGACCAAGTAGCGCGAGCCGACACTGACGTTCCGTTTGATCAATCCGACGGGACCCTCAAGGAGCGCTATCTGTCCGCGAATCGGCCGCACCGGCAGCTCGACGCCCAGCTGCCGTGCAAGTTGCCCCGACCAACACCCCGTGCAGATGCAAATCTGATCTGCGGCAATCGTCCCGCTGTCGGTGTTGGTAACGGTGATGCGTTGTGAATCCGTTGCAAACGCGTGAACTTCCGTGTGCGGCCGCAAGTCGACTCCGGCTAATTGACATGCGGCGAGGAGCGCCTGCAGGTGCCGCGGATTGCGAATCTGCGCTTCCTCGGGCACGCAACAAGCAAGCGCGAATCGTTCGGAGCGCGAGGCCAGCGCGGGCTCGAGATCTGCAACGGTCTTTGCGTCAATTTCGCGACAGTCGATTCCCAGTGCTTGCCAACGCTCGATCTTCGCTCGAAGTTCAGCCGTCTGTTCTTCTGTGAAGGCGAGGTGCAGCGAGCCGCTCTGCTGGTACTGGCTGTCGATGCCAGTCGCTTCAAGCAGCTGAGGGTGCCACCGCCCGTGCAGCGTTTGGCAGAGCCCTTCCAACTGTTCGAGCCTGGTTGCCAGATGCCACTGCGACTTGTTCGGACCGGGCGGGATCATGCCGGCGCCGGCCCAAGAGGCTTCTTTGCCGAACTGACCGCGATCTACGACGCAGACTTCGGCATTTTGCAGAGCCAATTCCCATGCCAGCGAGAGGCCGATCACGCCGCCACCCACGATGAGCACGTCAAAGTTCTTGACTGTGGCGGCCATTATGCCTCAATCACTTCCAGCACGTGTCGGAGGAGGACCTCCAGCGACGGCTCGTCTTTGTGGTCGTCCCGCAGGTCCTCGATTAACTGGTGCAGGTCGAATAACTCGTCGACGTCGTACCAGGGATCGAGCTGGGCGTAGCTGATGCCAGCCTCCCGCAGACGCGCGACCGTGGCGGCGAATACTTCTGAGGTGCTCCAGGGCATACCGTCGAAGATCGGCGGCGTGTGCCCGGTCGCCCCCACCAAGTAATAACCGCCGTCGGAAGTCGGTCCCAACACGACATCGCTGGTTTTCAGGTGCTCGAACGCCTCCTGGACCTCGACCAGCGGCACGTTGGGGCTGTCGGTTCCTAGCAGCAACACGCGTTTGGCTCCCGCCGCGAATTGCTGATCGAAGTAGGATTTCATCCGCGTCCCCAGGTCGCCTTCGGCCTGCGGAATAAGCGACCATCCCGCGATGTTCGCCGCTTCGAATTCGGCAAGCGTCTCTGCGTCTGGGGGCGCATAGGCGATGGTGCGGCGGCTCTCGATCGCGGACAGCCGAGCGATCGTCGCGGCGACGAACGATTCGTAGATCTGGGCTGCTTTCCTGTCGCCCAGCGAACTAGCAAGCCGAGTCTTCACTTTCCCGGGCGCCCAATACTTGGCAAAGATGCCCAAGTGATTGTCCGATTCATGCGGTGCAGATGACGAGTCGAACACTTACTTGGCCTCCGTGCGATTATGCAGCAGTCGCTTGAGCAATACGGGATCGACGCGGCCGCGGAAGCGCACCTTGCCATCAATCTCAACCACCGGCACGCATGTGTTGAACTTCTCGCGCAAAGATTCGTCCGCGTCGATGTCGACTTCTGTCGCTCGCAAACCGTGCGCGAGCAGCGTGTTGTTCGCTTCGTCGCACAAGTGGCAACCTGTTCGCGTGTAAAGGATTACGTTCATTTGCATTTACTATTAGGTTGGCTCCGACGACGTCGTCACGAGGGTTGTCAGCCGGGCCGGACGACGCGGTGCTGAGATTCCCACTAACCACCCGATAGAGGGGTTTGTGGCCAGCTCGATAAGCCTCGTCCAGCCAAGCACTTACGCGATCTGTTTGGATGGCCCCTTTCGCGGTGCCTACCATGGAATAGGTGGCCGAGACGCCGAATTCTCCTTTGTCTGATGCCGCCAACGATGGCTTTATCCTGCCTGCCATCGAAGTTGATCAACGAGTTTGTCCTGTTATGCGCGGCGCTTGCTCGGCCGTGCTAACTGCCTACGTGACCAGAGGTTCCGGCGATGGCATCACGACGAAAGCATACGCACAACAAACATCAAAAACACAATATTACCCGTCAGACCCGCCGCCAGGCCACACAACCGCGGGTCGGTTGGTCACCGCGCGCCCGCAGACTTCAATTTGGCGCCCACAACGTGCCAGCGCCCTTCTCACCTCCCGAAGACTGGCATGAGCCGCGCGAGGACGGCGGTGATTATCAGATTATCGTGCAACCGCCCGGTGAAGGCTACCGCCATGTCGTGACACCGGAGCAGGTTCGTGAGCGGCTGAACCGCATGCCGGCGCACTTTCTGGACGCGCTGGAGGTCGTCCAGTTCAGCCAAATGACCCGCAAGAAGAAGAGTTTTCCGTGCTACGGCATGCAATGGGGGGCGACGCTCTATCTCTATCCGCTGGAAGAGTCACTCGAGGAGATCTTCTACACGCCGCCCAGACCCGAGGTGCTTAACGAGTCGAAGATGTTTGGCGGACAGTGGGATCGTCCCGAAAAGGGTGTCTGGCGGCTCAAATGGTCGGAAGAAGCGATCGCCGACTTCTACCTGAACAACATTCTGATCCACGAACTGGGCCACCTGCTCGACGATCGTAACACGAGCTATACCGATCGCGAACGCTACGCCGAGTGGTTCGCCATCGAGTACGGCTACCGGCCCACCGGCGGCCGCCAAGTCCGCCAACCCGAGGTGCGGAAACGGCATCATAGCGTCTGAGTTTACCCGGAATTAGTCGAACGTCGAATCGAGAGGTGCTAGGCCTGTACAGGCTCGCCGTCTCGACTCTGGCCTCGCGACAGCACTTTGCCTATCATGCAAGTTTCTCGACACTCGCTCTTCTCTTCTGGGTTACCGTATGGATACCGTCGTGACGATCTCTTCCTTCGTTTTCTTCACTGGCCTTGTCGGGGCGTTGACGTACTATTTCACGCGCAATGACAACCACGACAGCTCTGAAGGCTATTTTCTCGCCGGGCGCAGCCTGACCGGAGGTGTCATTGCTGGATCGCTGATGCTGACCAACCTCTCCACGGAGCAATTGGTCGGACTGAACGGCGCGGCATACAAGGATGGCATTTGTGTGATGGCGTGGGAAGTGATTGCGGCGGTGTCGCTGGTCGTAATGGCGCTGTTCTTCCTGCCGCGCTTCCTCAAGAGCGGGATCGCCACTGTGCCACAGTATCTTGAAAATCGATACGACGCGGGCACTCGAACGATTACCACCATCATCTTCATCGTGGCTTACGCGGGAATCCTGTTGCCAATTATTCTCTACACGGGTGCCACAGGGCTGAGTGGAATTCTCAATATCAAGGAATTACTCGGACTGCCTAATGATACCGTCGTGCTTTGGCTCACCGTGTGGCTGGTCGGAATCATCGGCTCGATCTATGCGATCTTTGGCGGCTTGCGCACGGTCGCCGTATCGGACACGATCAACGGGTTCGGATTGCTGGTCGGTGGCGTGATGATCACGATATTCGGCTTGCAACAAGTTGCAGGTGATGGCGGCGGCGTACTCGACGGGTGGGATACCCTCGTGACCTCGCATCCGGAGAAGTTCAACTCAATCGGTGGTAGCGACCAATCGGTTCCCTTTTCGACGCTGTTTACCGGAGTGCTGCTGCTTAACCTGTTTTACTGGTGTACCAACCAGCAAATCATTCAGCGAACCTTTGGCGCCAGCAGTCTAAAGGAAGGCCAAAAGGGCGTTATCTATGCAGGGTTCCTAAAGGCGTTGGCTCCGATCATCCTCGTCCTGCCAGGAATCATCGCATTTCACCTGTACGCAGAAGACAATATTGCTCAAGACAAGGCGTATGGCACACTCGTTGCCGACGTGCTGCCGACGCCCCTGGCTGGTTTCTTTGCCGCAGTCATGGTGGGAGCGATCCTCAGTTCGTTTAACTCGGCTCTCAACAGCACCGCCACGCTATTCAGCCTGGGCGTTTATCTCCCGCATCTGAAGCCGCAGGCGACCCAGGAACAGGTAGTCGCCTCGGGGAAGTGGTTTGGATGGATCATTGCGATTTTGGCAATGGCGACGGCGCCGCTACTGGCAAAAACTGAGAGTATTTTCGGCTACCTTCAGAAGATGAATGGCCTCTACTTCATCCCCATTTTCGCGGTCGTGCTGGTGGGCATGCTCAGCAAAAGAGTGCCTGCGTTAGCAGCCAAGGTCGCGCTCGTGTTGGGTTTCACTGCCATCGCCCTGGGATACTTCGTGTTCGACGATTTTGTAACGTCAATCCACGAGTTTCATTTCTTAGGGTGCGTATTCGTGAGCCTAGTAGTTCTGATGTTGCTTGTCGGCAAGTGCTGTCCGCGCGCGGAGGACTACGTACAGCAACACTCGGGCGACGTGGATATGACCGCGTGGGTGGGGGCAAAACCGGCCGGGCTTTGCCTCGTGCTGATTGTGCTAGCGATCTACGCCTATTTCGCGGACTTCTCGATTCTCAGTGCGGGCGTCGAGTAATCGGCGGAAGTCGCCGTTTCGACCGAAACCCGCACGATTAGGCGGGGTTAAAGCCCTCGTTAAGGACATTTTCGTCCACGAATGGAGGGTCGAGCAGTGCGAAGGTCGAAGTC
>JANQQA010000231.1 GCA_028285205.1 Bythopirellula sp.
CGCACGAGTGCGTCCTCGTCGGCTGCAATCGCACGCTGAACCTCGAGTTTGACGATGTTCTCGTACTCTTCCTTCACCACACCCAGCAGATCACGATACTCCTGTTTGAGCTCTTCGTTGTTAATCAGGCTGTGGTGCTTTAGCCCACCTTCCAGTTCGTTCATCACCATGAACGGATTGACGGAACTGGCTTCGGGATGGGCGACCAGCGCGTTGGAGATTTTGTCCTGCACGTAGCGAGGTGAGATGCCGATCAGGCCTTCGTTGACTGCCTGATCGCGCAACTCGGCGATATTCTCGTCGGTGAAGCCGGGTAGACTCTTGCCGTTGTAGAGCTTCAGTTTCTGTAGTCGGGAAAGTCCCGCGTGCTTCGGTTCTTCCAGCCGTGTGAGAATCGCCCACATCGCAGCCATTTCAATGGTGTGTGGCGCAATGTGTTTGCCGATCACAGATTTGCTGTTGTAGTCCTTCTCGTAAATGTTGATCTCGTGCTCGAGTGTCGTGACATACGGGATGTCGATCTTCACCGTACGGTCGCGCAAGGCTTCCATGAACTCGTTGCTCTGCAGGCGGCGATACTCGGGCTCATTCGTGTGCCCGATGATTACCTCGTCGATATCGGTCTGCGCGAACTTTTTCGGCTTGATGCAGTGTTCCTGGCTGGCGCCGAGTAAGTCATAGAGGAACGCGACGTCGAGTTTCAGAACTTCGACGAATTCGATAATGCCGCGGTTGGCGACATTGAACTCGCCGTCGAAGTTAAACGCGCGCGGATCGCTGTCAGAGCCGTATTCGGCGATCTTACGATAGTTGATATCACCGGTGAGCTCGGTGGCATCCTGATTTTTCTCGTCTTTGGGCTGGAAGGTGCCGATGCCGACGCGGTCTTTCTCGCTGAGGATCACACGCTTTACGCGTACGTCCTGCACAACGCGAGTCCAATCGCCGTCGTACTTCTTAAGTCTTTCCTGGTACATGAAGCGGCAGAACGGATCGAGTTCTCCGCGAATGCGGACCTTGAAATCATCCTCGCCGCAATTCTCATTCAGCCGAGCAGTTACGTCCTCGCGAAAACGTTCGGGAATCAGGTGCAGGGGCTCCTCATTCATGGGACACCAGTGCACTTGGTCGGGGTTCTCCTCGTCGACCCAACCCAGCGTGTAGAGCGCTCCTTCATCCTTCGCGGAGTAGCTGGCGAGACCCTGTTTCAGTAAACGGGCGATCGTACTCTTGCTGCTACCCACCGGCCCGTGCAGCAACAGAACGCGTTTCTCGATGCCGTACTCGCACGCGGCACTCTTCAGCGCGTTAACTAGATTGTGTAGCGGCCCGCGCAGACCGAATACCGCATCGCGGCCGTCATTGTCAGGATCGTCGAAGAAGTGATAGTGGTGCTCCTTCTCCCGTCCCTTGGTAATCACATCCTCGCCGTAGCTGAGGATCATATCGTACAGGCGCTGGTAGGCGGTGCGCGTTACCTTCGGATTCTCACGCACGATGTCGAGATACTCTTCGAAAGTACCTACCCAGTTTTTGCGGCGGAACTGAGCGCGGTCTTGTCGATTGGATACCAACGAAATGATTTCGTTACCTGTGCTCATTGCCTATTCTCCTGACGGGGATACGTATATTGGATGACTCTCAATAATCTAGGTTCACTTATCTTTCTTCATTCTATTTCAAAGCGCACTATGAGCTACTTCGCGGTATCAACTTCTCACGCACGAATCCAAACTGAGCAGCGCTTCCGTGCGCCTTCGTCAGGCGTTCACACGCAATCAATGACTGGCGGGAGTGCTTTCCTGGGGAGGGAGTAAGCAGGCCTCGTCGACAAGCAGTACCTTGCTGAGTCGAAAAGAGGCGAAGCTCTGTCAGACCGGCTAGTCCTGAGCGGGTTGCCGTCTGAGAAAGAAAGCGACACACGATGCGATGACGACGAGCCACAGTTGTGGACATTGTCGCCAAGCATGCCAATGTGCGAACACCTAAGCGAAAGTTGGCAAAGAGCGCTGAGGTCTAGATTGGCTTCGCGAAGTCAGGACGTTCGACCTGCCTTCGCTGGTCAACCTGAACTGGTCGGCAGTAACGCTCCCCAGTTCGCTTCTGTTTCTAGTATCAGCACAAATATCTAAGCTGGCAATATTGAGTTTCAAGATTCGCGTCGCCGACCGCGACGCGTTGCAGACGCACTACTCAGCCGTTGTAAGTACTTGAATAGCGGTGTTTTCTGTTTTTCTGCGGCGAGTGATGGGATCACGATTCGGTCGGAACTCGCGTTTTTCGCCACCTACGAGCGGTTCCGCAAGATGGACAATTTGCGGGAACTGCTGGGAACCGAAACCCCCTTAATTGCGCATCCAGCCAGCCATGCATGCAATGCACTCACTGAAGAGACGGGGGTGGGAAGAATTTGCGGATAAATCCAACTTTTCTAAAAGTTGCGTTTATACCGCTACCGATACCCAGTGTACGTGCTTTTTCTCGGGGGGGCTCCCGAGATGCAGATCGACATATTGAAATCGAACTGCATCGATGACCAAGGCAGTGCCGGCATTTGCCCAGCTGCTAGGGGTCGAACGATGATTAGCTCCTCAAGACTCAAGCAACTCGTCGTGCTGACGAGCACAATTGTCATTCTGCAGGCGGCGTCCACTTTCTCCGCGCTCGCTCAGACTTCCGGCGTCCGATTTCAGCGACCTGGAACCCAAAATTCGCAAAATGCGCGCATGAAACAGCAATTTCGCCGGCCGAATGCCGCGCGAGAAAGCCAGCCTCAACCGACTCCAGCGCCGACGGCAACTGCCGCCCAGCAACGGAGTAGTGCGACGGCTAAACAGCAACCGAATGCTGCCGAGCGCGGTCAGCAACCTGTCTTTACTCGCTCAGCTCGCAAGAACACATCAAAGACGGTCAGCGCAAAACCGCTACCAAAGCCAAAGGCTACTGCTGCCGCAGACAAGCCGATCAAAGTCGCTAACCGTGTCCAGCCGGTCGAAGAGGTCAGCGATGGCCCCAAGCTCTACCAGCCGAGTATGGAAGCCGCACTGGAGCTTAGCTCCTACGGTTGTGACGTTTGCGATGGGCCGCGCACATGTGAAGCGGCTTGCGGTTGTCCTGAGCCAACCTGTGGCTGTGCAGAGCCAAGCTGCGGGATCTGTGAACCGAGCTGTGGAATCTATGAACCGGGCTGCGGACTCGCGGAGCCAAGTTGCGGCTGCGGGGATGTCGGATGCGGCAGCTGCTGTGCTCTGCCAGGCCCTGACTACTTCTGTTTTCCGATTTGTTTACCGCGTTTCAAAGATCTGTCGGTGTGGGCAGGCGTGCAGAGCTGGGGAAATCCGTCGAGCTTTTTGGAGAACGGCTTCGGGTTCAACCAGGGGATTAGCCTAAGCGGTCGAGCGCCGTTGGTTGGATTGCTGTTTCCACAACTCAGCTATCAGCTGGGTTATCAGGCGGTCCAATCTCGCCTGGAGGGAAACACGGCCGTATTTGGCGGAGGCACGTCGTCTGATCGTTCGCAGCAGTTCGTCACGGCGGGGTTGTTTCGCCGCGTCCCCACTGGTGTGCAGTTCGGAGTCGTGTGGGATTTCCTCGAAGATGACGACCTAGGGAGTAACATCCTGGGGCCACCAGGGGCCAATGTAAATTTGGAGCAGATGCGAACCGAGATCAGCCTGAAGAGTCCTCAAGGGCGAGAGTTTGGATTCATGTCGTCCATTAGCACAGACAAGGTCACGCTCCCGGCGCCTGGCGGTTTCGTCTTCGAGGCGGTCGACCAATACGCATTGTTTTACCGCTGGCACTTCAGTAACGGCTACGAAAGCCGTCTCTGGGGTGGTGCGACCAATGATGGCGATGGGCTGTTTGGTGGCGATTTCGTCGCTCCGTTCAACGATCGTTGGGCGTTGCAGGCGGGCTTCAACTACCTGGCACCCGAGGATCTACCGACGGCGAACGCAGCCGGGATCGACGCCGAGGAGTCGTGGAACGTCGGCATCAACATTGTCTGGCACCTCGGCAAGACAGCCAAACGGGGCGGCCGGAGCCCCCACCGACCGCTATTCCGGGTCGCGGACAATGGGTCCTTTATGATCGACGCTGAATAGGTCGATGTGCCGGGTAAGCCATTTCGTCTGTCACCGCAGGTTGCCGGCGCAACCCGCAGGATGCCCCCAGCTGGACTAGACGCCTCATTTTGACAAGATTCTGGGCTTTATCATGCCGATTAATGCGTTACAATAGAGCGTTTACCAGCACTTCGGCGGGCCCCGCTGAGGGCGTACCATTCTGACATTGGGAGAAGAGCGATGCACAAGATTGAAACGAATTGGGAGGACGAAGAGAACAATCGCAAGGTGGCCGTTGCGGTGGAGTACACCCGCAATAGCGACAGCCTTGAGATCCAATCGCTCACTCCCAAGCAGGTGACCTTCCTTTGCCCCGAGTCCAACAATCCGCTGCGAAGCGTCGGCGTGTGGACAGACAAGGGCCGCGAGCTTCTCGCCAAACAACTGCACGCTGCGGGCTATTTGCCACAGCTTGAGAAGGAACTCGAAACCTCACTGGCCGTTTAGGCTGCTTGCTCCGCAGTTGTTGGTGCTTCGTAACTGGCTTCAATCTTGGACTTGGAGCTACACGGACTTGCTGCGCGCCAAAGACGCTCAGTGATGGTACGTCGAGCTATTTCTCTTTGGCTGGCAGGACCTTGATGGGCAACTGTTGAGGAACGACGCGCTGGTTGTTCTGTATGATGCGGATCTGGTTGGGAGTCAGCTGACCACGACGGCTCCCGCCGGGTTGCATCATCCTGCTGTCGGCCATGTCGTCGAACGTTACGTTCAAATCGAGGGTTTCCTCCCCACGAAGTACCGTCAAGGTGGCGGAATCGCCAGCCTCGAATTCTCCAATTTTCTGCGTGAGCGCGTGGAAGCTCTCGACGTCTTGCCCATTGAACTTGGTGATGTTGTCACCGGGCTGAATGCCCGCTTTTTCGGCGGCAGAGCCCTCCTCCACTTTGGAGACCACACTCAGTCCCTGCTGCATGCCGACGATACCTAACATCGCACCGCGTCGGTGATCGACATCGAGTAGTGGGAACTTTTTCATAAATTCTTCGGTGGCAGCACGCGAGACATTCGTCTTATACAGTTCAATCCGCTGAACATTGGGCAACTTCGACAATTGATCGAAGACCGAGTCATCAACCGGTGCCCCGGCTAGCTTGATGGACGTCGTCCTCGGCACGTCGGCTAGATGCTTCAACGCATCCGTCCCACCCATCCAGTTTTTGTCGAGTACGACTTGCAGGTTGTCGAATCCTGGTACACGAGGGTCGCGATTAAACTGCGCACCGAGGTTCGTCAGCGTGTTCAAAGCCGCTTGCTCACGAGCATTGGCGAGCAGCCGGGCAGCCATCGCCGCTTCTCGCGGTCGATTCGGCAGATTGGCCATGCGCTGCAGAACCTCCATCCGCAGCGTCTTATCCTCGCCTTCAGACCAACTCAACAATATGCCGACCGCCCGGGTTACACGCTCCAGAGTGCCCGACTCGGCTGCTGATGCCACCGCGTCCAACGCGTCTGCTCCAAGCTTCTCGAGGTTCTGCTGGGCACGCTGGCGGTTGTCGTAGCGATCATCGTCGAGTTGGCGGACCCATTGCTGGATCTGCTCAGTTTCGACCTGCACATCTTTTTCGTTGCTTTCCTGCGCGAGGACTAGGCAAGGCGTCAGTCCAAGGGCGAGGACTGTCGCCAGCCACGCCTGAGCGGAATTGCGTCGGTTGAAGCTCATACTCGTGGAATCCGTCCGTTGGTCATCGGTTGGGATACTAAGCGTATTGTAGCATCATGGCGGAATTGCTCAGCCCGAATTCCGGGCGGCTGGGCGCCATTCTCGCCGGGGAGCCGTGTGAGTTGTGGTCCGGATCTGGTTAGATTAGGCTCTGACAAATGAGATTCGCATTACTCGGGGCAGATTCTGAGAGCGTCGCGTTGGCTCGAGCGGCGGTGGCGGCTGGTCACGACTTGGTTTGGTGCGGTGATCTCGTTGAGGAGAGCGATTTGCCCTCCGGATGGTCCCTCGATGACCAAGGCGGCCTCTGGGAGGCCCTTCTCGACAGCAATCACTCTGACGGTGTGCTGGTCGGCCGAGGCAGACTGGCCGCCCAAGAACGCAGCGAGCAAATAGGACAGCTCGTGAAAAGTGGCGTGCCCATCTTAACGAGTTTCCCGGTAGTCGATGCTGTTCTCAGCTACTACGAAATCGACATGGCGAGGAGCGAGACCGGTGTATTGCTCCAGCACTACAATCCACTGTCGGAACAGCATCAGATCATTGCCGAATGCGCTCGTTGGATCGCAGAGGGCCATGACGAACTTGGTCCCATCGAACAGGTCGTGTGGGAACGGCCGCTCGCGAACCGGACACAGTCGGCTGTGCTCTGGCACTTTGCGCGAGACGTGGAGTTGCTCTCTCTGGTGGCGGGCAAGCTCAATCGACTGGGGGCGTTGGGCTCCCCCGACCAAGCGGCAACCTACGCAGGCCTAAGTGTGCAGTTGCTGGGCAAGAGCGAAGTACCCGTCCGTTGGCAAGTCGGACCAATCGAGGAATCGCCCGTATCGAGACTGACCCTCATCGCACAGCATGGCAAGCTCACTGTTGAGTTCGACGAGTCGGGCTCCGCCTTGCGGCATACGCTCAGCACGCAAGGCCGGTCGGACACAGCGCCGCTCGACCCACCTAATTCCGCATCAATGGCAATCGAACGTTTCGCAAATGCCGCGAACCACGGCGATGGCAGCGCGAGCACCTGGTCGCGCGCCTTAGCGGCCATGGAACTCGCCGACACGATTGAAATCTCGTTACGTCGCGGCCGGATGATTGAGGTGCATCAGCAGCAGCTGACCGAGCAGCTGGCTTTCAAAGGCACAATGTCGGCACTTGGGTGCGGAGTGTTGCTGGTCGTGCCGCCACTGCTGCTGTGCTTCGGATGGATTGCAGAATTGGTCGGCCTATCCGTGGCACGGTACTGGCCGCATGCGCTTCTCGGCCTACTGGCCCTTTTCTTAGCTGTGCAACTGCTTCCGAAACTCGTGTTCAGCAACAGCACCGATGGAAAACCATCTGAACAGTGATCACGAGTTAGTATCTCGATGGCTCGCGAGTTGCGTGCTCGTGCATCGCCAGTAGGCGGTCAGTGACGCTGGCTCAGAGTGTCAAAGTTTGACGATTAGGCAAAAGATCGGGATTGATTCACGCCGATAAGTGCTGAGAACCGATCTCCTCGAAGTCTATTCAGCCGAACTTGATAGCACTCTTCACGTGGCGGAGCCTCGCCTCTTGGGCATTGTAAATTCCATCGACGTCCGTGGGCTGCTAGCGGCGCTACTGTTAGGTTGCTCCGGGTGCTGTTGCGACCATTGGTGCCATCTGCCGGACGATTGTGTGAACGCCGCGGGTTGCACTCAGCTGGGTTGGGAGTTGCGGGACGTCTGCTGCTCAATGGACTTGTGTTGCACCTGCGAGTGCGGCGATGGCTGCTGTGACGGCGCCTGTCGCGAGCATCGACGCTGTCGGCCCCTGCGTCGGCACTGCATCGAGCCCGGGCCTCCGCCTGCCCGTTACAAGCCACCGATGCCGCCCAAATTCTTGCCGGTGCCAGCACGTTCGGTATTCACCAGCGTCAATCTCGAAGCACCCACAAATCGAGGTCCCGTCGAAGTGGGCAACGGACCGGAGATCGTCTTCCCCTCAGCCGACTGACCACTCTTGCTAGCGTCGGTTTCTTGAGTTTCTCGCTCTACTGACAAGCTAGGTCGACTGTACCGGCTACGTGCTGTGACGCTTAAGCCGGTCGTGGCGAAGGTCCGATCTGTTCTGTACTTCCCGGTACGTCGTGTACCCGCACACGTAGCTGCTGGGCCAGGCACTACTCGTACCCGCCTTGGTGCGCTGTTTAACTCTGAAAGACCCACGATGCTGAATCTGCGCACTGGCGATAGTTGTTTCCTTCGGAGTCCATGGCAACTGTCGGCAGTAGCGGTCGCGCTCACTCTGAGCGCGATTCAGCCGGCTTCAATGCAAGCCAGCCAGCGGATGACGCCAATCGTGCGTGCCGTGCGTGATTGCAGCCCAGCGGTGGTGAATATTCAGGGACAGAAGTCGATCACCGAGACTGCTGAAGGCACACCAACTGCACCCCGTCAGGTTAACGGCATGGGTACGGGGATCGTGATCGATCCGCGCGGCTACATCATGACCAATCATCACGTGGTCGATGGCGTGCGACGAATCAACGTGACGCTCAGCGGCGGGCAGACTTACATCGCTTCGATCATCTCCCGCGACAAGCAGACGGACCTGGCGATTATTCGCATTCGCACACCCAAGCCGCTCCCCGTAGCGCCAGTCGGCACCTCGCGGGACCTGATGGCCGGCGAGACGGTCATTGCCGTTGGCAACGCCTTTGGCTACGAGCACACGGTCACGACCGGCATCATCAGTGCCCTGCACCGCAACGTGCAGGTGAATGACACCCAGCAGTACCTTGATCTGATTCAAACCGATGCGAGCATCAACCCTGGCAACTCCGGCGGGCCGCTCCTCAACATCGACGGCGAAATGATCGGCGTGAACGTCGCGGTGCGGGCAGGAGCCCAAGGGATCGGGTTCGCGATTCCCGTCGACAAGGCAATGGAGATCGCCGCTCGCATGATGAGCATTGAGAAACTCGACAATCACTGGCACGGCATGACGGCGCTGTCACTCGAGGGACCCGAAGGCCCGGTGACGGTCGCTCGGGTCGACAACCAGAGCCCTGCCCAGTCGGGCGGACTGCGTCGCGGCGACCGCATTGAGAAGATCGCCGATACGACCATCCGACGTCCGCTCGACATCGAACGGGCATTGCTTGGGCGCCGCGTAGGTGAGCGGGTAGCGGTCGAGGTGATGCGCGACGGCAAGCAACTCGACCTTGATCTGGCAGTGGCCTCGCGGAACACCCGTGTACGCTCACGCACGACCGCCGCAAAGCCCAAAACCAAGCAGCCATCCAATTCATTGCAGATCGCTACCTGGGAGACGCTGGGCATGAAGCTCAAGCCCGAACCGTCGTCGTCGCTGCGTCGACTGGGAGTGCCCTACGAGGGCGGCATGCGAGTGATCTCGGTCAAGGCGGACAGTTCGGCATTCGAGCAAGGCGTGCAAGCAGGCGACACCCTCGTGAAGATGCACCGTTGCACAACCGCCCCGGCACGCGACCTGCAGTTCATCGTCAACCACGCCAACAAACTGGCCAACAGCGAACCAGTTAAGTTCTACATCGTACGCGGCGAAGACACCTTCTTCGGCCACATGCAGGTGGCACGTCGGAAGGGTTCGTCCGTACGCTAGGTCGCTCTACGGCAGTCAGTGCCACACGTGCGCTTCGCTCGCGTCAACTCAGTGCGACGGTGACCGTCTTGTTCTCGGTGTAGGCATCTAAGCCAGCAGCACCTAGTTCGCGTCCGATGCCGCTTTCCTTGTAGCCACCAAATGGCGCGGCCGAGTCAAACACGTCGTAGCAGTTCACCCAGACGGTACCCGCACGAACCTGCTTCGCGAATTGGTGCGCCTTGCCGATGTCGCGCGTCCACACGGCGGCGGCGAGGCCGAAGTTCGTGTTGTTGGCCCGTGCGACCATTTCGTCGATGTCGGAGAACTTCATCACGCTTAGCACAGGGCCGAAGATCTCGTCCTGCGCGATGCGCATGTCATCGGTTACGCCAGTGAACAGCGTCGGCTCAACAAAGTATCCCTGATCGCCGAATCGCTCACCTCCCGACACGCACTTGGCTCCGTCCTCTTTGCCGTACTCGACGTACTGCATGATCTTGTCAAACTGTGCCTGGTCGACTTGCGGGCCCTGCTCGGTCTCGGGATCGAACGGATCGCCCAGTTTGCGTTGCTGGTTCATGTCGGTCAGTCGATCGACCATTTCGTCGTGGATCCGATCCTCCACAAACAGCCGACTGCCGGCACAACAGCACTGGCCTTGATTGAAGTACAGTGCCGTGTGGGCACCGGCCGCAGCAGCTTCGAGATCCGCGTCGGCGAAGATCACATTCGGGCTCTTACCACCTAGCTCGAACGTCAGCCGCTTCATCGTATCGGTCGCAGCCCGTTGAATGATCTTGGCGGTGGCCAGTTCACCGGTGAATGCGATCTTGTCGACGCCCGGGTGCTTTACGAGCGCGGCGCCTGCGGTCGGACCGTAGCCCGGCACCACATTGATCACGCCATCGGGAATACCGGCATGCTGCGCCAACCGCGCCATACGCAGGCAGGTCAGTGGCGTCTGTTCGGCGGGCTTCATCACGACGGTGCAGCCGGTCGCCAGCGCTGGCCCCCATTTCCATGCGGCCATCAGCGCGGGGAAATTCCAAGGGATGATCTGCCCGACGACTCCCACCGGCTCGCGGCGGGTGTAGCAGAAAAACTCGCCGTCGATGGGAATCGTGTCGCCCTGAATCTTATCGGCCCAGCCGGCGTAGTAGCGGATGCATTGAATCACCAGCGGAATGTCACCGGCACGGGCATCATTGATCGGCTTGCCGTTGTCGAGAGTTTCCAACGCGGCCAACTCGTCGGCGTGCTCCTCCAACAGGTCGGCGAACTTGAGCATCAAGTTGCCACGTTCGCGGGCGCTGAGCTTCGACCACTCGCCACCATCGAATTGAGCGCGAGCCGCATCGACGGCCAAATCGATGTCGGCGGCGTCGCCCTCGGCCACTTGGGCGATCACTTCCTCAGTTGCTGGGTGCAAGGTATCAAATGTCTTGCCGCTGGCAGACGGAATCCATTTGCCACCGATGAAGCACTGCGTTTGACGAATTTCGGGACGAGCGACCTTTTCCGCGATCGTGGCCATCTTGTTAGACCTCCAGCAAAGAGAAGTTGAGATACGAGAGCGGCTGCGAGAGCCGGGGTGTTCTGTTCGCTTTCCGTAATTGTAGCGTGAAGCCGTCGCCGTCGTATAGCGGAAATTTGGCCGACGGGTGGCGGTTCGCCAAGAGGCCAAGAGTAAGTGGCGGATTGCGCTAGGACGAGCTTGCCGTGATAATCGTCGACTCCGCGCTGCCGTTCAGCGCAGTCGCTTCCTTGCGAAAGACCAGTCCGTAATCGACTTCCACGAAACCCAGCCGCTCGTAGAACGCCAGCGCTGCTTCATTCGTCGACATCGTCTGTGCCTCGACCGTGCCCACGCCGCGGCGGCGGAGCAATCGAAACGCCTCGCCGACCAAGTACGACCCGCAACCCTGTCGTCGCCACTCGGGATCGACATACAGATCACACATCCCGGCGGTACAGACTCCCCAGCAGGCCGATAGCGGTTGGACATCCCAGAACGAAGTTGTCGCGACGATTCGCTGGCTCGACTTTTCGGTGAGTTGAAAGTGATCTCGGAGCTGGCTTCCCCAGACGCAGGCATCCCACCAATTCTCCGCAGGTGGATCGAGCGTTTCGCCCACTGTCATCCCGCGACGCAGCTGTCTGACCTTGCGCGACACGGACGGTCGAAATCGCACCAGATCGCACTGCAGAATCGAAACTTGTGCCGATTGGCTGTAGCCGGCTCGTATGCATGCTTCGCACAACAGCGTGTTCGATTGCAGCACGCCCGGAATTTCGCTGCCACCGTACAAACCGAGGTAGAACGAATTAAGCGGCTTGATGCCGCCGGCGTAGATGACGGTCGCTCCTCGCCCCCGCAAGTACTCTTCGCTGGCAGCAAGCAAGTCGTCAGCGAGTGCGAGGTCTTCGTGCCCGGAACGCAGCATCAGCATGTACGTCGTGCCAAGGCTCGTGTCGAGGGCCTGACCATCGTCATTGGGGCCAAATCCCGCATGCACAAAGCCGACGGGTACGTCGTCGCGTGTGGCAACAATCAACCCCTGTCGATCGAAATGCATCTTCGAAAAGACGGCATGCTCTAGCAACGGAGCCGACACCGGCTGGAGAATTCCGCGTTGCGGAGGTTGGCTTCGCCAAATCTCAGCAATTTGAGGTGGGTCGGTGTTGCGGAAGGGCCGGAAGCGAAACACGTCGATCTTTGCGGCTGGGGGGCATGTGGGCAGCCTTTCTATTATGGCAGAGCTGCCCAATCTAGCAAGCACACGCAGCCAACGCGGCAAAGAGGTGTGACGAAGAGTCAATGACTCTGATCGTGCTGGACTTGCCACAGCACGAGTTTCGCACCGGCTGGCGCTAGGGCTGTCATGAGACCCAATCGCGGCTACGCAGCTCGCAACCGTTTGGCCTCGCGCAGCTGCTTCCGACTCCGCGGCTGGCCCTTCCAGCGGCGATGGACCCACCAATACTGCTCCGGTGACTGACGGATCTGATCTTCCAAGTGTCGCGTATACCACTGCGTCAGCAACGGAATCGTCCCCAGTTGGAAGTCATCTGCAACCGGGTCGACGATGTCTGCCACGACCATGTCAAACACCAGCGGCCGTCCGTTCCGCCGCATCGCCACCGAAACCACTGTCGGAGCGAGGCTCCCCAGCGTAAACACCGACACCGCTTTGTGGGTTGATGCCGGCTTGCCAAAGAAATCGACCCAACAGGCGCCACGGCCGGTGTGCTGATCGCCCAACAGAGCCAGCGTGCCGCCGTTGTCGAGCACCTCGGTGATTTGCTCGCCACTGCCCTGCTTGGGCAACATATATTGCCCAGTGCTCCCGCGAAACTTGTTCACAAAGCGATCGAGATACACGTTGTCCAGTGGCCGCGCGACGGTGTGCGTCGGAAATCCGTGCAGCGCCAGCAGGTAACCACCCATCTCAAAATTACCCAGATGGCCGGAAATTATGACGGTTGGCCGCTCGCTAATCTGGTGGACGAGCGTCTCTTTCATGCTCGGAATCGAGGAGTGCTGTTTCCACGTCGTCCGCTTGACCTTCCGCGGTGCGTGGGCAATTTCCATCACCATCAGCAGCAGATGGTCCCACATCGCGCGGGCAATCGCGTCGCGCTGCTCTGGGGACTTGTCAGGAAAGGCAATCGCCAGATTCTCTCGGGTCACCTTCCGCCGCACCTTGAGCACGTGCCAACAGAACCACCCCAGGCTCGTTGACATCCGCTGGCAAGTCTCCAGCGACAGCGACTGCACGAAGCACAGCAGCACTCGTACGAGGAGATAGACGGAATAATCGGCAACGTGTTTCACTTGCACTCGAAGGGCTCCTTCCCTGGTGATCTTGGATCGCCAATTGTCGCTGAATTTCACGACCAAGTGAACGCGGATTTTTGCGCCTCCGGGCAATTCACCGTCGGTGCTGGCATCGCCGTTGAGGCTGAAAAACTAGGGGTGCGAAGTTTTGCCCTGCGCCGAGTTTCGGAAAGCACGAATCAATACCGCAAAAGTCTTCGTTCTATGCCGGACGCGATTTTGTAAGTCGTTGGCTATCAACGTCTTGCAAAGTCAAACCTGCGCGGCGCCGCAGCACTTTTGCAATTCTCGGCCGTAGACGCGTTACAAATTCAATCAGGGCTCGTTTGTGTAATGCGTTACAACCAAAAGATTTAGGCCCACAGCCCGATGGTAGTTTTGCGTTGACATTTTTCCACTCCATCAGTAGAGCCTGTGCGATCATCGATCACGCTCGAAGCGCAGCCCGACCACGGTTGCTCGCTTGTGGCAACTTGCATGGCGAGTTCAAATGTCAAAGAGCAACGGCACTTTAGCCGCATCGTCATTCTACCGGATGTAATGGCCCAATTTCATCAACGAAGTTTGGCGGGACTTAGCGTGCTGGAACGTGCCTCGGCCGATGAAGCTGAGGCGAGTTAGAATGCTCCGGCCAATCGTTGGCTGGGACTTATCGAAATCGCGAAAGTCAGTCACTGTTCCTCAGTGTCAGAATTCCATTCCCACTTGGCGTCTTCACTGGTATCCAAGCCTCAATGCAGTCATCCAGTCGTTCCACGTCAAGCTCTAAGTGACTCTTCACATCGGGGCCTCCGACAACAGTTTCCCAGCACACTACCCGACGTAGTATCTCGTCTAACTCAGAGGTCTTACCCTCATCCCATCGCATATTTGGAGGGTATCCGTTCCTGCCGAACTGCTTTATAAACCATTCAAATATCTCCTCTTCAAGTTCCCTCTGCCCCAACGGGACCAAGTATCCTTCGATTCTATTTTGGATATTGGCAACGCCTCCACACTGATTTGCGTACTCAACACCAGTGGCGGCCTCGATGACAAGGCACAGTCCAATGTCTTCAGTTCCGTCTGGGTCGAGGAATACGAATGCTGTCATAACTCTTGCTGCCAAGTAAGAACGCGAATGGGAATACCTTGATATTCTACAAGAATTGAGCTTCTCGGTGCGTGCCCAAGCGTGAAACACTGAGGCAGCTTGGCAACTAGCAGATTCCAGCGGCGTTGGTTCAGTTCGATTGCAAATAGCACAACGAGGACGGCGCCGTCAGGCCCGTCTTTGCCGTCAACTCAAACTTATCGATGGGCCGTCGCTTCGCTGTGGCCCATCCTACGGACTCATGTCCGGTCTAGCCGTGGAATTAATATGGACTTCTTACCTATCCACTCAAACGGCAGTAGTGTTTACGCCGGATTTTGGCCTCGACTATGTGCTGGTGTTGCAGATGCACTCATCCTCATGCCGGTGGCTTTCCTATTTATGTGGCTTCAGGGAATCGATAGGTCGCTTGCCATCGCAATCACGATTCCCTCGTCGATTCTCTTTGCGATGTACACCGTCTTCTTCAATGCACGGTTCGGTGGCACTCCAGGTAAACTTGCCGTGGGGATACGAATTACGAAGCCTGATGGGTCTAGAATAGGCTGGCCTGAAGCATGGAAACGTTCCTCAGTGGATATAGCTTTCGCATTCGTTGTCTTGGTTGTTGAGGTTTGGGCACTCACCCAGGTTGACCCAAGTACTTACGCTTCTTTGCCATGGATGGAAC
Organism: Bythopirellula sp.; assembly: GCA_028285205.1. Classification (GTDB taxonomy): domain Bacteria; phylum Planctomycetota; class Planctomycetia; order Pirellulales; family Lacipirellulaceae; genus Bythopirellula. The sequence goes on from JANQQA010000231.1 coordinate 14,974, forward strand.
GCATGCAACTCCTACAAGAACACTGGCCTGCATGGTACGACTCAGTTGACACCCTCTTAAATGTGTGGATCTGGAGTGAAGTCGTTGTGTTACTATTCAATAGGCGAAAACGAGCAATACATGATTTCATTGCAGGGACAGTCGTCGTAATGAAAGAATTCGCCGAATAGGTGGTTGGGACAGACAGCGTGATCCTGAATAGTGACGGCTAAGAGGGCATGTTTCATGTATTCTGCGTGAAACTCCTGTCGCACTACCGACTTTTCGCCGGGTGCCACTGCTGACTTGTTCAGCAGTGCGAACCCTGCTTCCGTGAGCCACCGTCTGCCAAACAACGATCAAAGTGCCGGAGCCGGCCGAACACTCTCACTGCCGGACAAGCCGGGCAGTGGCACCCGGCGCGCTGGAAGGTTCCGCAGACGGTGAGGCTGAAACGGTTTCGGCTTCGCCAAAAATCTGCCGGTCTGTTGCACCATTCCTTATGGAGCGGCCTTCGGATTTCGCGATCGCTCAGTGTAATGCGAGAACTGATCGTATCTCTTGTTGGGCGACCTCTTGCATATCAATTGCACATGCGTCACAATTGCAAAACATTTCCCACCCCATCTTCCCCACCAACTGACCAGGAGTTGCTTCTAATGAGATTCTTGACGACGTTTTGCGCCCTCGCGGCGGCTTCCGCCCCGACACTCGGCTTTGCCGCGGTCCTGTATTCCACGAGCTTCGAAGCACCGGAATTTACCGCAGGCCCGCTTGGTTCCCAGGGGGGTTGGGCTCCCAGTTTCGGCACCGATCCAACCGTTACCGCCGCGTTCTCGCGAACTGGCGACCAGTCGTTGGTGGTCAGCGGCGCGGATGCTGAATTCGGTCAGTCCGAGCTTGCAGGGCCCTTCTCAACCACAGCGCCCCAGATCTCGATCAAGTACTCGGTATACCTCGACGAGACTTCAAATTGGTCGAACACGTTCATCACCTGGGGTTTTAGTGCACCGGGCACTTTTCTCGGCCAGATCCCTATCCGAGATGGTAGCAACGCAGTGCTTCGCCCTGCTGACGAAGACCTGTTTCCTACGGCAATCGATCTCGGCGCTTGGATTGACCTGGAACTCGTGTTTGACTTCCCGTCGCAAACCCAGGAAGGCTTCGTGAACGGCGCGTCCATTGGGTCAACTGCATTCCCCATGCCGGCCACAGAACTGACTGGGGGTCAACTCTTCTTTACCAACTTCGACGGAAACGACATCACCTTCTATGTGGATGACATGAGCATCACCGGCGTGCCCGAACCCTCCACCGGCATCCTGGTTGCCGGCTTGGTCGCACTTGGTGTGGTCGTCCGTCGTCGGTGATTAAGAACCAGCTGCGAGCAATAACTCACAAGCCGCTGGGCGGTGCCCAGCGGCTTGTTTTGCTTTCGGATGCCCTGCAGCAAACGTCGGCGAAATTCTACCCACTTCGCCGGGTGCCACTGCTGACTTGTTCAGCAGTGCGAACCCTTCTTTCGTGGCCCGCTATTTGCCAAACACTGATCAAAGTAACGGATCCGACTGACGACTCGCACTGCCGGACAAGCCGGACAGTGGCACTCGAAGCGGAGTGAGCACAGTTGCTTCCTCCTAAGAAAAACTTGGCGTACACAGCTTCCTTGGCCAGTTTCGCATTCCGGGTATCATGATGAACACAGCGTCCGGTCAATTAGGGCGTTAGGCACCATCACTTCTTTCCCAGGCAATTTCTCATGCGGCTTACTGTTTCTTGTGTTCTTGTCCTTGCGTTGAGTATCCCAGCGCGGTTTGTCGCTGCGGAACAAGTCGCTTCGCATGATGTGGTCGTTTACGGACTCACCAGCGCGGGAGTGATGGCTGTGGTGCAAGCCAAACGCCTGGGCAAGACGGCCATTTTGGTTGGACCCGACACGCATCTCGGGGGGCTCTCGAGCGGCGGACTGGGGGCAACCGACATCGGCAACAAGAAGGCCATCGGTGGGCTGTCGCGTGAGTTCTACCGCCGCCTTGGGACATACTACGGAAAGGGCGAGGCATGGGTGTTCGAACCGCATGTCGCGGAGAAGATGTTCGAGGACTTCGTGCGAGAACACAAGATCGAAGTGCATCGCGACGAGTGGCTCGACCGCTCGGGCCAGGGCGTGTCGAAAGAGGGCGAGAGAATCGTGTCAATCACGATGCTCTCGGGCAAGTCGTACCCGGGGCGAATGTTCATCGATGCGACCTACGAGGGCGATTTGATGGCAGCGGCAGGCGTGTCGTACACCTACGGCCGGGAGGCGAACAGCCAGTACAACGAGACGCTCAACGGCGTGCAAACGAAGAACGCGATCTATCACCAGTTTGCCAAAACCGTGGACCCTTACGTCCGACCTGGAGAGCCGAGCAGTGGTTTGTTGCCCGGCATCGCAACTGGCGGACCGGGCGACGAAGGAGCAGCCGACAAACGAATTCAGGCGTACTGTTTCCGCATGTGTTTGACCGATGTGCCCGACAATCGATTCCCCTTCCCAAAACCACGTAACTACGACCCGACGCGTTATGAATTGCTGTTGCGAACACTGCTCGCAGGCGCGAACAAGCATCCCGCTGGTTACTTCACCACGACTCGCATGCCCAACGGGAAGACCGACTCCAACAATTCTGGTCCAGTTTCCACCGACCATATCGGTATGAACTACGCCTATCCGGAGGCGACCTATGCAGAACGACGCAAGATCATCGCCGACCATGAGGAGTATCAGCAGGGATTCATGTGGTTTCTTGCCAACGACCAACGCGTGCCGACGGACATCCACGACACGATGAGCAAATGGGGCCTGGCCAAGGACGAATTCGTCGACAACGGCCATTGGCCGCATCAGCTGTATGTCCGAGAAGCCCGACGGATGGTCGGTTCCTACGTGATGACGCAACAGAATTGCCAGGGCGCGACGGTCGCACCCAATTCGATTGGCATGGGGGCCTACACCATGGATTCGCACCATGTGCAGCGGTACGTCGATGAGAACGGGTTCGTCCGCAACGAAGGAGACGTGCAAGTCGGTCGCTTCGGTCCATACCCAATTGCATACGGATCGATCGTGCCCAAACGCGGCGAGTGCCAAAATCTGCTGGTGCCCGTTTGTCTGTCGGCATCGCACATCGCGTTCGGTTCCATCCGCATGGAACCGGTGTTCATGGTGCTGGGGCAAAGTGCCGCCACCGCGGCCGCGCAGGCCATTGACGACGATGTAGACGTGCAAGCAGTCGATTATGGCAGGCTGCGAACCCGGTTGCTGGAGGACCGACAAGTCCTGCAGTGATCGAGTCCTGCAAAGACGCGGCAGAGGCATTGGGTGAAGTATCTCGATCATCCAAACCGCTGGACCAACATCCGCAGCAGTTCTGTCAGCGAAGCCGCCAACCCGGCGACGAGCATTGTCAGGAACATCGCCAGCAGCAGTCCAGCTGGTCCGAAAGTGCCGAAGCCCATCAACGTAATTGGCAGATTAAGCAGAAACCCGAAGCACAAACTGCATAGATACGCCCGAATCCAACGATTCTTCTCTGGGCGTTTTCGCCATACGCCGTAGAGCGTACCGCTCATTGCTCCAGCCAAATGAACCAGCAAGTAGACCACGGAACTGGTCGAAAGCAGCTCCAGCTTGCGTAATCCCACGAACATCGTCATCACGCAGGACAACCAGGCGGTCACGATCAGCATTCCACGAACGCTCAATCGCATTCGTGTTGGTTGAGGCTCGTCAGACATCACTCGACATTTTCAGCCCAAGCGTGGATCGCTTTTGAGCGGTAGCTTCACCGTCTTGCCGGATTGGGCGGCTTTGTAGATGGCGAGGATGATTTCGACCGGCTTGCGGCCTTCATGGCCATCGACGGCGGGCGTGCCGTCGGTGTTGATCGCCTTGACGAAGTCTTTGAACTGCATCGTGTGGCCGTGATGGCCGATTGCGGCGGGGTCGGCTGCGCCGCCGCCGGTACTCTTGCTTTGCTGCATCGCCTTGTGGATCGCCTTGTCGGCGGGTTTACGCTTGGCAAAGTCCCAGGCCTTGATGTCCTCTTCTTCCAGGACGGCGCTGCCTTCGCTGCCGTGCAACTCGATCCGTTTCAGATAGCCGGGATACGCGGCGGTGGTGGCTTCGATCACACCCAGCGCGCCGCTGGCAAACTTGAGCGTGGCGGTGGCGACATCTTCGACTTCGATTCGTTTGTGAGCCAGCGTGGCCGTCTGCGCTTGAATCTCTTCGACAGGGCCCATCAGCCAGCTCAGTAAGTCGACGGTGTGGACGGCCTGGTTCATCAGCGCACCGCCACCATCGAGCTTCCAGGTGCCCCGCCAAGCACCGCTGTCGTAGTACTCCTGCGTGCGATACCATTTGACGTAGGCGTCGCCGAGCGTGAGTCGACCGAAGCGACCTTGGTCGATCGCCTTCCGCATCAGCACGGACGAGTCGTGGAACCGTGAGGGAAAGATCGTGCCGAGTTTGACGCCCGCCTGCTCGCACGCGTCGATGATCTTGTCACAGCGGCGCAACGTGATCTCTAACGGTTTTTCGACGATGACGTGCTTGCCGGCTTTCGCGGCGGCGACCGCCGGTTCCATGTGCGCGCCGCTGGGCGTGGCGATGCTAACCACGTCGACTGCCTCGTCGGCGAGCATCGCCTTCATGTTGTCGTACGGTGTGCAGCCGACTTCGTCGGCGAACTGCTGAGCGCGACCAGGGGCGGTGTCGCAACACGCAACGAGCTTCGCGCCACGGACGTCCGCAATCGCCCGCGCGTGAAAACGACTGATCATTCCAGTTCCGACGATGGCAAATCCGAGTGGCATGAAAACTCCCCAGGAAGATAAGGTTTCAAATCTCAAAGTGCAGATTGTAAGCTGTAGTGTCGCCGTTCGCTATTAGCGCGGCAGATTCGGTAGCATCAATCCAATTTATTCTCAGACATGTCTGAAAAGTACTCGCCTCGTTTGCACATCGTGCTCTACCAGCCGGAGATCCCTTACAACACCGGCAGCGTGGGACGGACGTGCTTAGCGGTGGGGGCGAAGCTGTGGTTGGTGCGGCCGTTAGGGTTTCGCGTGGATGACTACCACCTACGTCGCGCCGGGATGGACTATTGGCAACACTTAGAGTGGGAGGTCGTCGAAGATTGGTCGCAGCTGTGCGAGCAGCTGCCGATGGAGCGGCATTGGTACTTCACCAAGAAGGCGACCCGCTCGTATCTCGACCCCAGGCTCACCGAAGGCGACGTGCTCGTCTTTGGCCGCGAGTCGCAGGGGCTGCCCGACGAAATCCTTGCCAATCAGCCCACTCGCTGCCTGCGGTTACCAACCCGGCCTGAGGTGCGAAGTCTGAACCTCTCAAACACGGTGGCGGTGGCCAGCTACGAGGCCCTGAGGCAATGGGACGCTAGCTGAGGGGTGAGCTTGAGGGAAATTGACAGGGCTACCTCGAATTGTCGGGCCTTTTTTTCCCGCCGCATGGCACGATCGGAGTCGTTCAGCTTCGCTTGAGACTTGTGGATGCAATACCCGATCAATTATTCTAGGTAGATAGCGGTGATTCTGGCTATTCTGGCAAGATAGCCAGAGCAGGCATCCAGGTTTGACGCCTACACGCTAGCGGTTACTATGGAATGCCTGCTCTATACGAGCCGAATTGCGGCCTGACGAAACCGGCAGGAAGTCCGGTCGGAGGCTGATCCGGTGCTTTGCCGAACTTGGTTTCCAAGTTCGCAGCCCGCGGAGGTAGGCTCGACTTGCTTAGGTAAGGTTAATGTTGCGATGACATTGGTAAGTGGCTTTGAGAAAATCGTCCGAGAGCAGGAGCCGCTGGCGGAGCGAACCTGGCTTAAGCTTGGCGGAGTCGCGGCATTCTACGCCGAGCCTAATTCTGTCGACGAACTAGCGGCACTTGTGCGCCGCTGCTGCGAAGAAGAAGTGCAGATCCGCGTGCTCGGAGGTGGCTCCAACGTGCTGATCCGCGACGAAGGCGTATCGGGCATGGTGATCAGCCTGTCGAGCCCCGTTTTCTCCGACATACAGATCGCCAAAGGACGCCTGACGGCTGGAGGCGGCGCTCAGCTGGCCCACGCGATTAGCGAGACGGTTCGCGCCGGACTTGCCGGCCTGGAGCCGTTGGTCGGCATTCCAGGCACAATTGGTGGCGCGCTGCATGGGAACTCGGGCAGTCGTGGCGGAGATATCGGCCAATGGGCTTGTCGAGCCACGGTCATGACGCGGTCCGGCGAGATTCTGCAACGCGATCGAGAGGATTTGGTGTTCGCCTATCGCCAGAGCAGCTTGGACGAGTTGGTGATTCTTAACGCCGAGTTCCAACTCGAAGAAGACAATCCGGAGCAGCTGACCCGCCGCATGCAAAAGCAATGGATCGTCAAAAAGGCAGCTCAACCACTATCGCACCAAAACGTTGCGACCATATTTAAAAATCCACGCGGCATGAGCGCCGGCATGTTGATTGACCAGGCGGGACTTAAGGGAACGCGTGTCGGAGCAGTCGAAGTCAGCCAGCGTCACGCGAACTTCATCATCGCTGGTGAGGACGCGACAAGCCAGGATGTGTTGCGGCTGATCGACATGATACGCAGCCGCGTCGCGGAACGACTCGGAGTCGAACTCGAAACGGAACTCGAGATCTGGTGAGCCGGCTTCTCGCCCGAAGGCCTTGCGCAACGCAGGAGGTGTTGCTTTGGTACGCATCAAGACCAATCAGAAGGTCACCAAGAAGGACGCGGAATCGCCACCTGCGGGATTTGCCAGCCGGTTGTTCGCCCAACGGGCGAAAGTCCTCGTCGTGCTGACCGTTGTGATGCTACTAGGTTGGGGGATGCGTGGCCTGTGGGAACACTTCGCCCCGCAGATCATTCAGCGCGAGGAGTATCTACTTGCTGACGAGCGCATCACGATTTCCGAGCTGCCGGAGTGGATCGTCGGTGACGTGCGTGGCCAGGCGGTGCGGAACGCCGGCTTGGCCGGCCGCTTATCCATCCTCGACGACGCGTTTGCTCAGGTGATTGAAGACGCGTTCCTGCTGCATCCGTGGGTCGAGTCGGTCGATCGCATCACGAAGCGTCATCCCGCCGGCGTCCACGTCGAGATCACCTATCGGCAGCCTGTGGCGGTCGTCGAATTGGTGGACCAGAACGTTGTGCATCTGGTGCCTATCGATCGACATGGCGTGCACCTGCCGTCACTCGAGGTACCCAATATCCGCAAACGCTACCTCCCGCGAATCGGTGGCATCGTCGAGCGCCCGCCCGTAGGACAGCCGTGGACAGATCCACGGGTGCGCGGGGCAGCCGAGATCGCCGTGCAGCTCTCCGAAGTATGGGATACCTTTCACCTGGTCGACATCCTGCCTTCTGCCCGTCCCGAAATCTACGGCCAGAGTCGCTACTTTGTTTATGATCTTATCACGCGCGGTGGCACGCGTGTCGTCTGGGGCGCAGCCCCTAACGCCGCTCCGGCTGAAGAGGACCAATTCTCGGCCAAGCTCGCCCGCCTCCACCGCTGCGCGGCACAATTTGGGCCGCTGGACTCGGAAAACGGCCCGGCCGTGGTTGACATTCGCACCCAGGAGTTGGCGATTACTCCGCGGACGGTGAAGAAGCCGGAAGCCGATTTTGAGAATGACGTGCCGGTCGTCAAACGCGCCCAGCGCACTCTTCCGCCAAACACGTCAAAGCAGTAGACCAAGCCGACGGGATCGACAGTTTTCAGCTGTCCACATCCGTCTGCGCTTGGGCAGCTTCGAGCGCCAAAAGTTCTTCTTGTCGCAATTGCTCGGCGAGTTCTTCCCGCACAATGGCCAACTCGGGAGGAGCTTCGACGCCGATGCGCACTCCACCATTGCCGATCTTGACCACAGTCACGGCGATCTTGTCACCGATCAGAATTCTTTCGCCGATTTTTCGAGAGACTACTAGCACGCGGTGAACTCCATCTCAGACCCGAGGGCGATGAGCGTCGGCCGACTGTCCTCTAACGGCTCTACAGGGACACTGGCTATCGAAGAAGGAATCAGCAAGTATTTAGATATTGCTAAACTTAGTGCTGGCAGTGCGTAATTGCAAGCAACTGACAAGTTTTCTACCGCGCAATGGCAGGGAGAACACCACTAAACCTGGTCGCCTGGGGCAACTACAGAGAATAGGGAGCCCTGTATTGTCTGGCTTATCGCTCTTCGATAGGTTGGAGCGAGAAACAACGACTACTCGGTGGGTGCAGATAGATTTCGTGGGTTTGGAAAGTCAGCTAATCGCCTGGATTCACCAGAACGTGCCCGGCAGTTCCCAGCTGGTCGTGGGCTTGGGCGACGATGCGGCTGTGCTGAAGCCAAACGGCGCTCAAGTGGTGACGACGGACCTACTGACCGATGGGGTCGATTTTCTCATCGAGGAAGTCACTCCAGAACAGATCGGGCACAAAGCTCTGGGAGTCAACCTCAGCGACTTGGCGGCTATGGCCGCAAGTCCACGTGCGGCGTTTGTTTCTTTGGTACTGCCCCAGTCGGGAACAAAGCAGCTCTCCGCGCTCGATTTGGCGATCGGCCTGTACCGCGGGATGTTACCACTGGCGCAGGAGCACGGGTTAACGATTGCCGGGGGAGATACCAATAGTTGGGACGGCCCATCGGCGATCAGCATCACTGCCGTAGGCGAGGCGACCGCTCGCGGCCCGTTGACGCGAAGCGGCGGACAGCCTGGCGATCAACTGCTGGTGACCGGCCGGCTTGGCGGCAGCATCCTCGGGCGACACTTGCAGGTTGAACCGCGAGTGAGTGAGGCGCTGCTGCTGCACGAGAAGTATGAACTACACGCCGGAATCGACATCTCCGACGGGTTGGCACTCGACGCATCCAGGTTGGCGGAGGCGAGCGGCCTGGGGGCAGTGCTTGATTTGCCCGCCGTACCGACCACCGACGCCGCGCACACTTTGGGTGAACAGAGCGGGCGAACCGCACTCGACCACGCACTCGCCGACGGCGAGGATTTTGAATTGCTGCTCGCCGTCCCACCCGCAGAGGCGCAACGTATGATTGACGACCAGCCGCTGCCGGTTCCGATAACACGGATCGGCGAATTCACAAAGCAACATGGACTCTGGCAACGCGCAGACAATGGCCAGCTCTCGCCACTTCCGGCGCAGGGATTCGAGCACGGAGCCGACGAGTGAGCCAGGAGATTCACTTTCACGCGCGCGATGAGCCTGCGACCGCAAGGTTCGGCCAACTCCTGTCGCAATGCCTCACGCCGGGAACGGTCGTCGCGCTCGTCGGCACGCTCGGCTCCGGAAAGACGCGTCTTGTGCAGGCGGTCGCGGCGGCGCTCGGCGTGTCGGACGAAGTGACGAGCCCCACGTTCGTGCTCGTCAACGAATACGTCCATGGCCGCTTACCCGTATATCACTTTGACACGTATCGCCTGCGCGATGACGACGAGTTTTTGGAACTCGGCCCCGCGGAATACTTCGACGGCAATGGAGTCACTTTTGTCGAGTGGGCTGATCGCGTCATCGATTGCTTACCGCGCGACTACCTACGGATCGAAATCGAGGTCGTTAGCGAGACCGCACGCGACTTTGCCATCTCGGCGAGTTCCGACGCGATGGAACCGCTGCTGCAAAAAATCAATCAGGAGCTTGCAAGTTGACCCAGAGTTTTTCCACAGAGCGGCGTGTCGAATTCTCCGACACTGACATGGCTGGCTTCGTACACTTCACGAACTACTTACGATACATGGAGGAAACCGAGTACGAGTTCCTGCGATCGTTGGGACTCGGTGTGGTGATGCACGACGACAAGGGCACCTATGGATTCCCGCGCCGACAAGCGCACTGTGAGTATCTTTTTCCTGCCCGCCACCACCAGGTGATTCGCATCGATCTGCGCGTCACGAGCAACGACGGCAAGCTGCTTCGTTACGACTTCGAGATGCACCACGAAGGCACCTTGCTCGCGACCGGCTACTTGCAGGTAACTTGCGTCCGTTTTCCCGATGACAAACCGCCGTTTGCGATCCTGCTGCCGGATGAAGTCGTAGAGAAGATTCCACTTTGCTGAGGCTGCAAGTTGCTTCGCGCGCGGAAAGTGGCAATCACGCTGCGTCTACGCACCATGCTGCAACTGCGAACCAATCGATGGCCGGTCCGCAGGCATCTCAAACGCCTAGAATTGCGGCCGATCATCGTCTAGATTGGGTGTGATTCGCCGACTCAGGAATTCTGATTAGAGCTTACGGAGTGTTTTGAAGATGGCCAAAAAGACGATTGCCGATGTCGATGTTGCCGGGAAGAAAGTGCTGATGCGGGTTGATTTTAATGTACCGCGAGATGACACGGGCACCGTGACCGACGATCGTCGCGTGCGGATGGCTGTGCCGACGATTCAGGACGTGCTCGATCGTGGTGGGAGCGCCGTCTTGATGAGCCACCTCGGGCGCCCCGGTGGGAAACCTGACCCCAAGGAAAGTCTAAAGCCAGCAGCCGACGCACTTGGCAAACTGATCGACGCGCCCGTGAGCCTGGCAGCGGACACGGCTGGCGAGGCTGCGGCTGCGGCCGTAGCGGCGATTGAGCCGGGGCAGGTGCTGGTGCTTGAAAACGTGCGTTTTAATGCAGGCGAGAAAAAGGGCGACGACGCCGACTACATCGCAAAACTCGCCGGCTTTGGCGATGTCTATTGCAACAACGCGTTTGGTACCTGCCACCGCGAGCAAGCGTCGATGTACGCAGTGCCCAAGGCAATGAAGGAGGCGGGCAAGCCAGCGGTCGTTGGGTTCTTGGTTGAGAAGGAGATCAAGTATCTGGCCGACACGTTAGCCAACCCAGAACGTCCGTTCGTCGCGATCCTCGGTGGCGCAAAGGTCAGCGACAAAATCAACGTGATCGACAATCTGCTGGGCATCTGCGACCAGGTGCTCATCGGCGGCGCGATGGCGTATACGTTTTCGCTAGCCAGCGGCGGCAGCGTGGGCAATTCACTGGTCGAAAAGGACAAAGTCGACCTGGCTAAACAGCTAGTGGAAAAGGGTGGTGAAAAACTCGTCCTGCCGATCGACAACCATTGCGGCGATGCCTTCAGCAGCGATTGCAACAAGCAGATCGTCGGTGCCGGAGAAATACCTGACGGATTCGAAGGTCTCGATATCGGGCCCGAGACAGCCAAGCTTTACGCTGACATCGTAAGCAATGCGAAAACGGTCGTCTGGAACGGACCGATGGGTGTATTCGAGATGGAGCCGTTCGACGCAGGAACCAAAGCGGTCGCGCAGGCGATCGCCGATGGCGAGAATACCAGCATCATCGGCGGCGGCGACTCGGCCGCGGCCATCGAGCAACTCGGCTTCGCCGAACAAGTGAGTCATGTCTCGACCGGCGGCGGCGCCAGCCTGGAGATGCTCGAAGGTAAGTCTTTTGCCAGCGTCGAATTGCTCGACGACAAGTAGTCGAAAGCCGCAACAACAAAAAAAAAAGAGCCGTCGAGGTTCCCCTCGACGGCTCGGCGCGTCTCGCATCGACGGATGCTATTTTCGACTATTTCCTTCGCGTTGCTGTCAGCAACAGGACCCCACTGACCGCCAGCGTCAGCATCCCCGGCTCTGGAACCCCAACGGCACAGCGCGCGAGCTGCACGTCGTTGAAGTTTAGGTGGTCACCGACCCACTGACCGCAGCCCTGGACATTGTCCATGTTGATTTGGCCACCGTCTTCCGAGAGGTCCCAGAACGATATCCCGTTGACAATCACCTTGCTGAAGTCGAAGTTGCTACCGTTTCCACCGTCCAGCATCGCGAACAGCACATCGTCGGTTCCGATACCGCCGTTGCCAATCGTGATCGAGGCGTTGGAGAACAGGAAATCGTTCTCTTGATCTTCCAAGACGAAGATCACGCTCGAATCCGCCGGTCCATCAATTACCAGACCGGCGTTGTTGATTTTCATGTCGTTGCTGCCCGTGTCGATGATGATCACGTTCAGCCCGCTGGCGAGAGTGATGGTGGTATTGTTGTCCACCCCGTCAGAGTTGAGTTCCCAGTGGCCGGTAGTGCCGTTCTTGTTCCCTTCACCGCTCAAGGACCAACCAGTCGTGCCAGAAAGTGCGCTGATCGTCGCGTGGGCAGCATCGAGTTCGGCCTCGATAGCTGCCATCCCCGTGGGATCATCGGCAAACGTTCCGGTATGCAATGTTGAGTTGCTGAAGCTCTCCTGACATCGACCCGTCACGCCATTCTCACAACGAATGCCGACGTCCGACCAGACTCCGATATCGGCCAGATCGTAGTTGCCACGAGGATTCGTGACCGCAATGTTGCCGTCGTTGGAGATCCCGGAGACCGGAGGCGTTCCGCCAGCTGGCAACGGCCACGGCGGATTGTCGTCGACATCGGGATCGCTGGAGGACGGCACCGTAAAGATGCGACCAAGCGAATTGCTGCTGCTCACCTTCACACCAACCGCAGTGCTCGATGGGCCACGTCCGATGAGCAGATAATCCGACGCGTTTGGAGCGACGATTGGCGTCGCATGCGCCATGGGAGCGGAAGCCAAAACCAAGGAAAGTACGCCGGCGGTCGCCGCATAGACGACCCTATAGATCGGATTCATTAGACTCACCCCAAAATGATTTAGAATTAGAAGAGCTCATTGGCGAACCTAGTGCGGTCTGGCCCGCGATACAGATTCGCCAACAGAAAAAGCCACTGTCGCCCTGCACTACGCGCGCAGACCGTCAGTGGCCTTTTTTGGTACCTGAGTTTGCAGCTTCCACATTAGCGTCCGCCAAGCGTAGTTCTTACGTCGAAAAAGTTGGCCTGCTTTAGACTAACACAAATTGCCACAACCAGCGACGGTTTCTCGTAAGAAACCGCACTTTGACGCTAAATTTCCCCGACCAAGCGAGGTACTCGAGAGGGCCGCAATTCGCCTTGAGTCCACGATTTTCACACATCGAGCCCCAATAGCCGCATTAGCGACAGTGCGTTGCTCTTGGGCACAACACCCTCGCGCATCCGGTAGTCGAAGGTCATTTCGCCGGCGACCCATTCGTCGCGGAAGTGGACGTTGTTCGCCGGGGCATCGAGTTGCTCTACGATATCTGCGAGTGCCAAATCGTGGGTGGTGACCAGCCCGATGGCACCCGCCTCGAGCAAGCTCTCAATCACGCCCCGCGCCCCGACGAGCCGGTCGTGCGAATTGGTGCCGTGGAGGATTTCGTCTAACAGAAACAGCACCTTGGTTCCTTCGTCGCGCTGCGCCAGCTCAACGACGAGCTTGATTCTTTTCA
>JANQQA010000243.1 GCA_028285205.1 Bythopirellula sp.
CGAAACCTTCGTCGGCGACGACCTCCGACGCCGCCAATGCTTCGCTTCATTTGTCTGCCGATCAGCCAACCGCCGAAGGTCGAAGCCGCGATCACCGCCCAGCCAGCGGGTCCACTCAGACCAAGCAGACTCACGGCGGCAGCTCCCGCAGCCTTGCCCGCCGTGCGGCCGTCGAGGCTTTGCAATTTCGCCAACAAGCTCGCATGACGGGTTGCTGACTCATCATCAATTCGCTGGATGTCCTCATTGCTTGCAAAGCGGCTAAAGGTCGGCAGCTCACTGCGATGAACATAATCGCCACGGTCTTGCTTCTGCTCTCGAAGTTGATCGAGTTGTCGCTGAACGTCCGCCCAGCGCGCGTCGATGGGTGCCGTGTTGTCGCGTCGCGGCCCGATCGATCGACCCGGTTGTCGAGGGCACGTTCCATCTGGACATGAGTAGACCACCGACGTGCGCCGACCGAGCACGCGATTGAGGAACCGTCGCAGTGGCTGTCCGTAACTCGCGTAAGTGACGCCCTGCGACTCGCCCCAAACGACCGCCACCAATCGGCCTTGCTCGTCGAACACGCCTCCGCCCGAGTCGCCCGAACGAACCGAATCGTCCAACAACAGACTCATTCGACCGGCGCTGGCGGCCTCTCCCACGCGCGAACCGACCGCACAGCGATACACGCCATCGGGGCCATATCCGCAGGCGTGTAAGCTGGATTGGGCGCGTGTATTCAGGGCGACTCCAGCGGGTTCGCCCGCAGGTTTGGCGATCGACAGCGCCGCCAAGTCGGCCTCGTGATCGATGTCGACGATACGCGCGAGATGCCTGCGGCCGTTGCTGAACGCCACCACGACTTCTCCCACGCCCTCGCGAAACAGGTGTGCGCAGGTCAGCACCAGCCCTTCGCGACCATCTTCGGTCTTGTCGATGAGTGTGCCGCTCCCTAAGTTCTTCGCGCCGCTGACGTCGTTGCTCACGCGGCATACGACCGCTTGCAGCTCGCGAGCCGTCATCGGCGGCGCTGCATGGGGACGACGACCGTCGATGATTACCAGGAGAATTGCCGCGAGCGCGAATGTCGCGAGCTGCCGCGTAGGTTTAGTGCTGCCCAGGTACACGTCTCTCATTTCCCAACCTCCGCTAAAGTGAATCGGTAGCGATAAAACGGGCTGCGAGCTAAGTCCGCAGGCTCGGTCACGCGATCTGCCAGATGAGGCACGGGATCGACGCCCCCGCCGATTCGATCGGCCATGGCGCATGCCTGCGAGCAGAAGGGCGGCTGGCTGGTTCTTTGTTGATCATTCATATCAGGGCGAATCAGGAATCGCCACAGTGGCACGTGCACCAGCGCTGCCTTCAACACACCCCGATATCCATAGTCGCAGCCAGCCAGCCGCCGCGTGTATCGCACAGCACCACGCCGATCGTAAGTGCGCCACCGCCGACTTGGATTGGTTTCAAACACGTCGATCATTCCTGGGTACTTTGTCACCTGGCTCTCCAACGTGACCGCGCGACCCCCTTTCAGTTCGCGCACTTCGCAGCAGAAGAGCAGGTCGCCCCACCAGACGGCTCGAGCGGCGTGCGAGTAGTCGCTCCGACCGGCGGCGCCAATCAGCCGCGACAGCAAACCCTGGCCACGAAACAGCAACAAATCCCCGTCGCAGATCAATGAGGCGTACTGCGTGAGGCTGACCAAATTGCGATTCGCGTTGTCCAAAAATCTTTCTCCCAGCGCATGAAAAAAGCCCGTCACCGGCTGCGGTCGTTTCTGACCGGGGTCGGTGGCGGGCTCATTGAGATACCTAACGCTTCAATCAGCATTAGGCTCTGTCCGATACCAAATGTTCAGACGTAACTCTACGCGAAGTGGTGGCCCAATTTCAACAAAAAACTGCGCCGATTTCTTGAGCGTCTGGCGGAGGATGCGAGGGATGCGTGCGCATCCAAACTGACTTACCGCCCAAACAGACGACGACTCGCGATGCGACCGGCGGAATCGCGCTCGTAGACGCTAAATTCGGCCCACACCGGAAAGTGGTCGGAAACCTGAATTGCCTGTTGGAGGCTGAGATTCTTGAATCTCATGAAATCGAATACACCGGAGCGGCCCGCGTATTCGGTCGTCGAGGGCTGATGGATGATAATGTTGTCGTACTGCTTGTTTTGCCGTGTGTTTGTCCAGACGCCGGCGATCAGCGGCATGATCCCAGGTAGCTGACCCAAACGCCCTAGGTGGCGATCGTCGGCGTTAAAGTCGCCGAGCAAAATGATGTCGTCCTCACCTCGCCCGGCGCGACGCACCACGCGGTAAACTTCCGCCAGCACATCCATCTCCTGAGCGACCACATCGGGGTCCGTATGCATGTTGACCAGTGTGAACGTAAATGCTTGATCGGGATCGACGCGTGTGCGAAACGTTGCCACTAAGGGCTCGCGATGCAGCAGGCCATCGGGATCGCTGACCGTGTAAACACTTTGCAGGTCGATCTCAATCTTCTGTGTGTCAAACAGATACGCGTATTGTTCCTTGCTAGTGGTAATTCCCAGCCGCGGGCCGATCACGTGATCGAACCGTCGACCACTGCGGTTCACAAGCTGCACAAAATTGGGGATGAGGTATTCGTTCTGTGACCGAATCTCCTGAATCGCCACCACGTCGAACTGATTGACGATATCCGCCAGCTCTTGCATGACGTAGGGCTTGCCTGCCTTGGTGTTACCAAACACCTGAATGTTGAACGATGCGATGCGAATCGTGGCATTGTTGGCAGCGTTCTGCGGTGCCGGAGCACGCCCGCCGATCGACGCAGGCTGATATGGTTGCTGCGAGGCGTTTGGGAATGAACTCGTCGGGACCGTTTGCTCGTTACCAGCCGACGGCTGACCCGTTGGTACCGCTAACTGGGGCAGACCACCGTCTTGCAGGAACAGCCAACCGAGCCCGCCCAGCACGGCGAGCGTCACAAACGAGATAAGGCGTTGCACGGCCCCTCCTTGGGCGTGTTGCTAATGCGTTGATTCCGTCCGTGAAATCAGAATCGAGTCGACACTAAACGAGAAGAGTATCTGCTAACGCGTATCGCGGCCAGATGAATTGCACCGTGCTAGCGTACTCAACGAACGGTTTGAGCCACTCGCTGAGTAACGGTCGGAGAAATTGCTAGCACGCGAGGCTAACCTCGTCCATGCGAGACCAAGTGACTCAGCTCCGGCAGGATCAATTTGTCCATCGCTAGCCTCACCGCGGGTGTCGACCCTGGCATCATGAGCACCAGGGTGTCGTCGATCATGCCGCCGCTCGCGCGGCTGAGCATGGCGGCGGGTCCGATTTCTTCGTAGCTAAGCATGCGCAGGAGTTCGCCGTAGCCGGGCAGCTCTTTGGTGAACAGAGCCGAGAGTGTCTCAGGAGTTTGGTCGCGAGCGGCAATGCCTGTACCGCCGGTGAGGAGGATCGCTTCGACTTCTGCGTTGCTCACCAGTCGTGTAACCAGTTCGTGCATCTGCGCCGGTTCGTCGGGGACGATCGCCCGCTCGACGACGAGGTGCCCATCAGCTTCGAGCAGCTCGACCGTCGTTTGGCCACTCTTATCGTTTTCCAGGGTCCGCGTGTCGCTCACCGTGATGACCGCGCAGCCTACTTTTCCCGGTGCTTTTTGCCGATGTTCGGTTGCCGATTCACTTTCGTAGCGGTCTGTCATTTTCCTAGGCCTCGGGGGAAGCTATCGCCTATAATTGAGTATAGAGGACCCCATTCTATCAAGCGAGCGGCGCGACTTTGGACCATCGAGCATCTGGATTGCCTTTGTGCACTTGCGTTGTGGCTGTCATTTTTTCGGCAGGCATGTCGCGATCCGTCTGTGGTGAGGTTTTCGAACTAAAGTCCGGGGGTCAAATATCCGGCACGGTCGTCAATCGGGGCGAGCACGGTGAGTACTTTGTCCGCAGCGATGACGGCGCGCAGCTGACACTTTCGCGCCGGCAAGTGGCAAGAGTGATTGAAGCCGACGATTTTGATCTGCAATACGAACAGCGTTGTCGCACTTTGCCCGACACGATTGAAGCGCATCGCGAATTGGCTGCTTGGTGCAAGGAGAATCGCTGCAGCAAGCTCTGCAAAGTCCATTTGCAGCGTATCCTTGAGCTGGATCCCGCCGACGAAGCGGCGCGGCTGAGTTTAGGCTATCAGCTATACCGCGGGCGCTGGCTCACCCGCGATGAAATGATGGCTGCCCGCGGAATGCGCAAGTACGATGGCGACTATCGCACCCCGCAAGACATCGCCCTGCGTGAAAGCACAAAGCAGCGGGAGAGGGTGGAGAACGATTGGTTCCAGCAGATTCGCGTTTGGGTGAATTGGCTCGATAAGCGAAGAGGCGCTGAGGCAGCACAGCTGATTGCAAACGTAAAGGATCCACTCGCGGCACCAGCAATTGTCAAACTCTTGGGCAAAGCCAAAGACCATCGGGTACGTGAACTGCTGACCGCCACACTTGCGGAGCTCAATTCGCCGCTGACCGTGACCACGTTGGTTGATTTTTCGCTCAACGATCCCGACCCTGAAGTACGCCTGCAATGTCTCGACTATCTGCTGCGTTATCATCGGCCCATCAACCTGGAGCCCTACGTGCAGGCACTGAACGATCGAAAGTACAGCAACGAGATCATCAATCGTGCTGCGGTGGCGCTAAGTCGGATCGGTAACCCAGCGGCGATCAGTCCTTTGATCGATGCGTTGGTGACCACACACAGCGTTCCGAACGTCAACGCGACTCCAGGGAATATCAATCCTACTTTTGGCAACGGTCCCGGAGCCAGCGGCGGCGGTTTGAGCATGGGCGGCCAAAAGAACAAGACCATCCGCAAGAACATTTCCAATTTCAAAGTCCGGCAAGCGCTGATAGACTTGAGCGGCGGACAAGATTTCGAATTCAACGAGCAGACTTGGCGGCGTTGGTTCGTAAAGACGCAAAAGCCGCAGTACGTCGACGCGCGACGGGATCAGTAGGACCCGCGACACGCGCGGCTCTTTCTTCGCTAGTTCTCCCCCGGAGCCAGTCATGACTCGACCCACCGTTGCGATAATCGGCGCCAGTGCTGATCGCTCGAAGTTCGGAAACAAATCCGTGCGAGCGCACCTTGAGCAGGGATACGACGTCTTTCCGGTGAATCCCAAGGGAGGCGACATCGAAGGACTGCACTCCTATCCGTCGATTAGCGAGGTCCCCGCCGACCACTTGGATCGCATCAGTCTCTACGTTCCGCCGGCAGTGGGCTTGAAGCTTATCGAAGAAATTGCCGCCAAGGGGTGCAATGAACTGTGGCTGAATCCCGGCAGCGAAAGTGAGGAACTGGCAGACAAAGCGCGGGCGCTAGGATTGGAACCGATCATTGCGTGCAGCATCGTGGATGTTGGTGTGAGCCCGCATGAGATGGAAGACTAGCCGTTACTCCGTCGCGTGTGCTGCTTTCTTTGCCAACTGACGCTCAAGCCACCAGCCACGACCGAGTTTGTTGAGCGCCAACCGATCTTCGAGGTTCGGGCGGAAAATCGTTAGGATGAGCAGCGGCAAAAACCAGGCGATAAAGATGCCGCCATCGTAGGCGTGCCAAAACTGAACCGCCAGCATGATCGCCGCAGAGCAAGCAATCAGCGAACCAAGGTTCTTCTGCGTTGGCCACATCGTGAAGCTGAACGACAACGCGACGAATGCGGCCAAGATTGGATAGCGAAACACGTAATTCCACGTCTGCCAGATGCCGTACAGATTGGTCATTCTGGGCGTGCGGAGGCCGAACATTTGCACCAGCTGCTGCACAAACTCATCGGTGCTCGTGGTGGTGAAGGCCATCGTCACTACCAAAACGGCAATCATTAACAACACACCAGTGATAAATCGCTTCAGACCACGCATCCAATAAAAGCTACACCACAACGGCAGTAGGAAAGCGGGGTAGTAGATTGTGCCCGAGGCCAATCCAATCATCATCCCCGAGAGCAGCGGGCTGCGGTAGAATACCACCGCCCACACCAACAGCGATGCGGGGAGCGCGTGCACGACGTCGCCCGTCCAGAGCGCGGTGTACGGCAACATCAGGTACATCGTGGTCGCGGCGATTCCGGCTGTGATGTTCTCGTAGTGCACATGCCCAATCGTAAGCAGCCCGATCACGATAAATATGTGCGATAAGATTGCCACCACCCGTGCGGTGGCTTCGCGGATTTTCAGCTCTTCCTCGACGAGTTGCTGTTCGGTTTCCTGTCCACCGGGGTCGCCGGCGCCAATCAGCTGCTGGGTCAAGATCCGAGGCTGACGGTAAATCAAGAAGAATCCTGGCCCGTTGGTCGCGAAGCTATCGAATCTTTCGCTGCCGTCACTGCTTTGTTCATCCTGCTCAGCGCGTACTGCCTCGGGTTGCCTGGCAGGTGCGAGGTCACCCGGGCTGGGCTTACCGGTCACGACGTTCGCCATCAAGAAGAACAGCAACGACCCTCCCATGAACAGCAGTCCGGCGGCGTTCAGATTGGGCTCCAGCAAAGGACGGCGCACCATGGCCGTGTCGATAAGCAAGCGGGCCAGTAACAAGCCCTCGGCGACAAATAGCCACAGAAAGCCGAGGTATTCGATTTCCGCGGCGTTCGTCTTAATACCTTTGTTTTCAGCTGCCCATTGGACGAGCAATAACCCGGGAGCCAGCATGATCAGTAAGAACAGATCGATGTTCCGCACACTCCAAATACGATTGAATTTGAAGTAGAGCGCCAACATGAGCAGCGAGGACAAGTACGCCCAACTTGTCGGATTAACACGTTCGTAGTGAAAGAGGATGTCGGGCATAAACCATCATTTGTCCGGAGAAACAGCTTCGTCGGCAGCGTCAGCGAGACACTTCAGGATAAACCGTGCCAGACAAAGTGCAACCGGGTTGACAACTCGGCTAGGGTGTCAAAACCGAGAAGGGCTCAGCTTCGCGGAGGCTTAGCTGAGAGCGCACCAATGCTGCCCATGGACTTTCTGGTGCCAATTCCAGAAACGTCTGCCAATGCGCCTCTGCTTCGGCCAGATCGCCCAAGCGGGCGAGGGCGTTGCCGAGATGGTAGTGCACATCAGCATAGTCGGCATGAAACGCCAGCGCTCCTTGGAAGGCCGCCACCGCCAATTCAAATTCGCCGAGTTCTGCCAACACACATCCTAAGCTTGCGCGAGCTTCCACGTACTCTTCGTCGAGTTCGATCGCCGCGTAGAATCGTTCTCGAGCCGCGGCCAGGTCGCCTGTGCGATACAGCAAATCTGCCAGGGCGAAGTGAATTTCTGCCGTCGGCTCACTTGCCATCAAAATCGTACGATAGACTTCTGAGGCACGCGCAAGTTCGCCTTGGTCCTCAAGCTTCAGAGCTTCTAGCTGGAGCTGATTGAGTGTGGACGGAATTGATTGTGCGTCAGCGGGTTCCGGAGGGTAGCCGATTACCGAATTCACCGAGAGCGTTGCGTCGCTCCGCTCGCCGGTCGCGTCTTCCAGGTCAAAATCGATTAAGAGCTGTCCACCAGGCTCCGTTAGATCTTCACCCCGCCGCACGAACAGTTGTCCCCCGGAAATCACGACCGACGAGTCACACAGCGGCCGCTCGACGAGCGGCATCGACCGACGCAGTTCTGTCAGCTTGCGATCGATCATCGCCAGTGAGCAGCCTGAGTTCAGCAACGTCGTCAAATGACGCGCCACGGCAATCTCGGTGAAGTCGAAATATGGCAAGCGCCCATCATCGCGGCGCGATTGGAGGTATCCCTGACGATGCCATCGCCGGATTGCCTGTACCGGTACTTCAAGCAACTCCGCCAGCATGGTCGGAGTGTACAGACGGTTGACGCCGCTTCCTTCGCGGTCGGCAGCTTGAGAGACAGACGTGCTCATGTCGTGGGGAGGTCACCGTGGAGGCAAAATGCAATCCAGGTATTCTCCAACCCGCGCTGCGGACTGTCAACGCGGCGAAATCACTGCAGGATATCGAGGTCTCGCTCGTCGTTCGCGGCCAGCAGGGGCAACTGTGCATCGCTCAGCTGCTTATCGGCGACGAGGCGAGCGTTCGAAGTACGCTCGGCTGCCGCACTCTGACCACAGCAGGGTTGCTCCAGCGGAACTCGCATCATGATCGTGCGAGGCACGCGATACGTGTAGGTCACTGGCACTTTGCGGCACACGGTCTTCGCGACATTGACCTTCTCAACCTGGTCGACCATACGACAGACGCGGACTTGGTAAGGCTCGACACGCTCTTCTTGCACATAGCGGCAAACCGTTACCGGAATCTGACGAACACGCTCTTCTGTCACATAGCGGCAAACCCGCACGGGCACTTTGCGTTCGACGCGCTCGACGACTTTCCGACAGGTGCGGACCGGCACCATCCGTACTCGTTCTTCAGTAACCATGCGGCAGGTGCGAACCGGTACTTTGCGGACCATCTGTTGTGGCACTTGCCGACAAACCTGCACAGGCACTTTTTGCACGACCTCCTGCGGACAGTAGGTCGTCACGGGTACTTGCTGAGCGACAATGTTCGGACGCCAAACTTTCGTTACGACTTGCTGCGGCGGTGCCTGCACGTTCGCCCACACCAGGCCGGGGCGTTGCAGTTGCACCATCCCGACCGTTGGATTGAAGACTTGTTGTGCCGGCATCCAAGTCAAGCCGCGTCGTGCAGGCTGCGCGGGAGCGGCGTAGCTCACCTGATTAACGTAGCAGCCTTGGTCGGCGTAGCGAGTTTGATAGGTCGTCACGGGTCGCATCACCGTGTAGCGACGTTCCCGTTCGACCGTTTCGGTGACGGTTCGCATGACGGTGTAGCGTTCTTCCCGTTCGCTGGTTTCCCAAATAGGTCGTTGCACCGTGTAGCGTTCCTCACGCTGCGAGGTCTCGACAACGTTTCGAACGCGGTTGTAGCTGCAGTCGCGCATTTGCGTCTCGTAGACGGGTCGCTGCACGCGATACCGCTGCTCACGAATGTTCGTCTCGCGTACGGGGCGGGTGACCGTGTAGCGGCGTTCGCGATTCTGTGTCTCCCAGACAGGTACTTTTCGCGTTACTTGCCGCTCCTCGTAGACCGTCTCGGGCACGAGTTTGTAGGCGGTGACTTGCCGCTCTTCGTAGACTGTCTGGCACTGCACTTGGTAAGCCGGTTGCACACACGTATCACATGCAGATTGGCCGTGCGCCGCACTGGCTGCACTAAGCAGTAAGAACGAAGTTCCAAGTACACAACAGCGAATGCTGTTCATTGTTTCACCCCATGCGTAATCAATTAAATGAGAAATTACGGGCTCATTCTCGCTTTGGATTCGCCCTGACAAGACCCCTCTTGTCCTAGTGCCGCGAGGCTGTCCTCAGCCGCTAGCATACGCGCAAATTCCGCGTAGGTTCGCGACCAACCTCCTAACACTAACTCCTCACTTAGAGTCTTGCGGACAAAACCGTCCGAGGCAAATTTTTATTGACCGAAATCTTCCGCTAGCAGCCGGGCAAGTGCCATGCAGTCCTCAAGTTGCGCCGACTCACAATTTCCATCTCTATTTATGTGAGCGGGCGACGCCTCGTCGTTCAATGGTCAGAGGACCTGTCGACAACAAAAATGCAAGCACCGTGCGGCACAATCGATACAGTCGTCAAACTTTTACAGACCAAGTCCACCGCGAGCGGCGATTGTGTGTTGGGTGCAGTACCTTGTGCGACGGGACTCAGCGGCGCTACGATACGTGTCAGTTCCAATCAGCTGCGTCATAGAATGCAAAACCAGTAGTGAACGACAACCACGTAGATATCTCCTTACCAATTGCAGGACCTTACGACCTGGGTGCCACTTTGTGGCTGATGTCCATGGGCAGTGGTAACCCATGCTTGCGGGTCGACAGTGCGTTGCAGGTGCGTGCTGGATTGAGCACACCGGATGGCCCTGTTGGCTTACGGGTGAGCCGTGAGGCAGAAACGCTCGAGATAAGCGCATCGGGCCCAGGGACGAGTTGGATCACTCCGCATCTTGGTGGGCTGTTCGGCCTCGAGTTTCAGCCTCCCAAGCTGAGTGGCTTGCGTAAATTGCGACAAATTGCTTACGACTTGCGCGGCTTGCGATTGGTGCGGGTGCCAGCGATCTACACGCCACTAGTTCAGATTATTCTGCAGCAGTTGATCAGCTATCGCGATGCGTGTCACGGCTGGCGTCAATTAGCAAAGCGGTATGGCGAGCCAGTGCCGGGTCACGACGATTTGTGGTTCCCCCCGACTCCCGCTGTAATCGCCAAGCTGCATTCACACCACTTCGTCGAGTGCGGCATTTTACCTCAGCACGGGCGACGCATCGTGGAAGTCTCGCGTGCAGCCGACCGCATCGAGGCTGCTTGGGATGCTGGGAAGGACCGCGACGCGGCCGATCGGCTCAGTACGCTGCTGCAGAGTCTACCCGGGATCGGTCCGTGGACCGTGGGACTGCTTCGCGGTGGTGCCCTCGGCGATGCCGATGCAGAATTGCTGTGCGACTACAGTATGCCCAAGTTCGTTAGCTACTTTTTCGAGGAAGACTTACCACGTGCTGATGAAGCAAACGACGATGACATGCTTCGCCTACTCGAGCCGTATCGCCCGCATCGCTTCTACGTCCTGACCCTGATTAATCGCGGCGCGAAAAAGCCCCCTCGTCGAGGGCCAAGACGGAAGAGCATTCGTGAGCGGTTTTAGCGGTGGGGTATCACTTGGAACTTCAAGTCGGTGCTCGCCGCGGCTGCAAGAAGAGTTTCTGACAGAGTCACCTGCGTCTCGCGTCTCGACCGCTTGAGCTATGGTCAAGATTCCAAGCGGCAAGTTGCAATACACTATTGTTCCGCCAGAAGTTTCTTGCCTCGCTCAATCAACGAATTCGGCACGGCTAGTGGCTTCCAGTCGGCGGCCGTGTCGGTGAACGTCTTGACGGCTGTTCGCAATGCATTGAAGTCCGTTGCGGGATTCTTTTCCATCAACGTCTTGCTTGCGTCCAGCGCGTTTTTGATCATCGTGTCGCGTTTGAAGACTTGCATTTTGACGCCCCCTTCTTCGCTGTCGGTACTTAGGGCGAGAGCCTCGGGGTCGAACATTTCAATCACGGCACCCAGCGATTTGAGGTTTCCTTGGCGAGCCAGTGCGAGCGCTGCATTGTAGCGCGTATCAGAGTAGAGGTCATCGACCAGTTGTTCTAACTCCGTCGTCAGCAATGGGTCGGCAGCGGGGGTAAGCGCGAATACCCCCAAAGCGAACGCCGTCTGTGAGCGAATGAGATCGTCCTGGTCGTCGGCAAGCGTAGCAAACGTGTCTACGAGATCCGGATGGTCAATCGTCTCGGGAGGATCGAGGCTGCCAAGTCCGGTGCTCAGTACCGCCAAGGCATTGATT
>JANQQA010000252.1 GCA_028285205.1 Bythopirellula sp.
CTTCGTCGAGCAGCAAGCTGTTTACGACTTGCCCGGCGACGGAGATGCGGCGAACATCACCACCGCGCAGCGACAATCCGCTGTCGTCATGCAGGCAACGCCGATCCCTACTTTCAATTGCCCCTCGCGCCGCGCTTCGACAGCCACACCGTTCGCATTAGGAGCCGCATGGCGACCCAAGAATTCCGACCTGCCCGATGTCGTTGCCCGTGCTGACTATGCGGCCAACGCCGGTGATGGTTTTCCGGAATTCGGAGGCGGTGGTGGCCTGCAAGCCTATATCGTCGACGAGCCGTGTAAGCCCGGTGTACAGAACAAGTTCGAAATCATCTTCCCGCCCTTTAACATTTTCGGGAACTATGATCTGATCGACGGCGGATTGATGCCCTACTGCTATCCCAGTGAGCGAACACAAACAGGTGTCAATTTTCTCGGCGCGGAGATCCGTCTCGTTGAGATCACTGACGGTTCGGCCAATACGGTCATGGTTGGCGAAAAGTATCTTGATCCACAGGAGTACGAAGGCGCGGAACAGGGACAGGCAGCCGGTGCTGACGACCACAGCATGTACGGCGGATTCGACTGGGACTTGAACGTCTGGGGCGGCGGCGACGAGACGGTCGATCCGGCGGTAGAGCGATTTCGACCCTACCAGGACCAGATCGGTTGGAAGACATCCGGGAATTATGGCAGTGCACATCCGGGCGTGTTTCACACCACGTTCTGCGACGGTTCCGTCAGAGTACTTAACTTTGACATCAATCTGAACACTCTTGCCAATCTCTGCGATCGCGCCGATGGCCAAGCAATTGGCGAAACCAATTGATGGGCGAGTTTGGCCGACACATGCTGCAGGGAAACAGGTTCAACTTGCAGCGCAATACAAGGACCCGGCGAGCCGTGCGTTTTGGTCTTGCAACGTTACTGCTTGTCTTTGTAGCCATGGCGGGTTGCGGCGATCCGTCTGCGTTGCGTCCGCCGGACGTCGACCCAGCGGCCGCGGCTGCAGCCGCGATGGAACAGTATGATACAAATGGCGATGGCTTGCTCTCCGCCGGTGAGTTGGAGAGTTGCCCGGGGCTTGCGAAGATGATTAAGGCCTACGATAGCGACACAGACGGCTCCATTTCAGAAGCCGAACTTGCCTCCCGCATACAACAATTTGTTAGCAGTGGAGCCGCGTTGGTTCCGATGAGTGTGAATGTGCTACTCAACAAACGTCCTCTATCTGGAGCTACGGTAAGATTCGTCCCGGAAAGCTACTACGGGGGGGCAATCAAGGCAGCGGTGGGCACAACGGCCAGTTCCGGAGCAGCCCGTATGGCCGTTCCGGCGGAAGACCTGCCAGAGAATCAACAGAATCTCAAAGCGATTCAGTTCGGCACGTATCGCGTCGAGATTACGCACCCACAAGTCAAGCTCCCAGCGAAGTACAACACGGAAACGACACTGGGCTTTGAGACCGTGCTGGGACAGCCAAATGCCGAGTTTCGCCTGCAAAGCTCGGGAAGCAACTAGTGCTTCATATTACTGCAGAGCACATTATTTGACACCTACGATCACATCAACTAACGTCAAATTGACGCGCCGGCTATCGAAGAACTTCTGATAAGGCAGCGTCAATGTATCTTGAAGAGGGCGGTACGATGAAACGTAATCTTTCCCAAAAATCAGAGGCTCGCCTAAGCAGCTATCTCACCTCGGCAAGTGCATTGGGAGCAGCCGCAGCAGCCTCAAGCTTCTCTACGGAAGCCAACGCGGCGATCGTTGCCAACACGACCTCGATCCCATTCGGCATCAATGAAGAAGTTAACATCGACTTCGATGGCAATGGATCGATCGAGTTTCAACTCGACCATGACCGCGTAAATATCGACGGCACAGACTACGACTTTTTGCAGATCGACAAGAACGATACCACCAGCGCCGCAGATCCCCTGAGTGGTCCAGACGATGCGTTCGCTACTTTTCCGGGAGAGTTCTTCCCCGTCCGCGCCGACTACACCGGCGACGGAGTAGGCAGCTGGGACCAAGCGGACTTGCAAGCGTGGCAAAACGAATACGGCTCGATAAACGAAGACCCGGAAAATCCCACATTCTTTGCTGACGGTAATGATGACGCGGCGATTAATGGCACCGATTACTTGATCTGGCAACAAGAGGCCGGCGTGCCTTTTTCGTACGACCAAGGCTACCTGACGGATTCGTCAGAGTCGTATCCGACTGCGTTGACAGCGGGCACGTCGATTGGCCCTACGGACTTCTTCACATTCCAAGAGGGGTCAAACTTCAGCGGTACCGGCTTGGCAATTCACGCCAACCGTTTGATTGACGAAGACGCGGGGACCATCGATACGGCTAACGGCGTCCCGGCCTTTCCAAATTCCGATACGTCTGAGTGGGTGGGGCTCGGTGGCGAGACGCGCTACCTCGGCCTCCGCTTCGACTTGGACGATGAGGGCTACGCTGGCAACGAATTCTCGGGCAGCAACAATGGCGAGGGCCTGCCAGACGAACCGTCAAACTACTGGTACGGCTGGGTTGGTGTGCAGATCACCAACGAGGCCGACGCGACCGGCGTTGTGACCGGCTGGGCGTACGAAGATCAGATTGGCACCGCGATCATGGCCGGCGACACCGGAGTTCCACCACTCGGCGCTGTTCCTGAACCGACTTCCATCGTCACCCTTGCGTTGGGCGGCATCACATTGGCGAGCGGATTTGCCTGGCGCAAGCTCTTCCGCGAGAGCTCAGTGTAGAGCGGATTCTCACAGGCGAAAGTTGATCGATCAAAGCTAGATTTCCTGCACATCGAAGGCGAAAGCACCTCATTTCAGTCCTTTTTTATTGACGATTGTGTTCTGGCTTGGGAAACTGGAGTTACTTGTCACAGCTCACACTTCCGCATGCTGGGAACAATCGACTTCGTGCTTTCCAAGCACGTAACCCGGCCCGATCTATTTAATTTTTGTGGAGTAGTCTAATGACCCGAACATCAAAGTCCTCTCTTGATTCTCGCGCCGATTCTTCGGCACGCATCGACGGCAAACTTGCCGCTTATCTCGCTTCGGCAGGCGCTATGTCGCTCGCCATGACCTCCGACGCTGACGCAGTCGTCGTGGGGCAGAACACCAGCATTCAATTTGGCCCCGCCAACGGCGGCCCAGGCAACATCGATATCCCCATCGATCTCGACAACGATGGCGAAATCGATTTCTCACTGAATCACAGGTCGAACTCGCTCGGCGAAGACTACTTGGAACTCGACAAGGGTCCCACGGACAGTACCGACTTCCCAGACGTCAACGGGGACGGCAACAACCAATCGTGGCGATACTTGGAAGATTCGGCTGGATCGTACCCGAATCCTTTGCTCGTTGGCGAATCAAGCGGCACGGTCTTGGCTCCACCTGCAGGCTTGACCTATGAATCGTGGCAGGACACCGACGACTATCTCGGTGGCGGCACCACGCGTCGCGCCAACCGGTTGATCGACTACGATTCCGGCGTCGATGAAGCTGGCACGTGGGATTCACCGTCGGGCAACGGCAATTTCCTCGGCAACGAAGGTGTTGACCAGTATCTGCCGTTCCAGATCGAGTTTGACACCTCGACTCCCGCAGTCAACTACGGATGGATTGGTGTGAACATCAGCGACGATGCCACGGCAAGTGGCGAACTGATTGGCTACGCCTTCGAAACTGACCCGCTGACGCCGATCACGATGGGAGTTGTGCCTGAGCCCGGTACCATGGCTCTCGCCGCACTTGGTGGCATTACCTTGGCTGGCTCATGGGTAACTCGAACCTTCCGTAGAAAGTAGTAACGCAACCTCAACGTGGCCTCCTCCGATCCAACAGCATCAACACGCACAGCAAATCGCGTCCTGCTCGTTGGCTTAAGCGGAGTCGAATGGTCGCTGTTGACATCTTCGATTGAAGCGGGAGGGCTGCCAACATTGGCAGCCCTCCTGCGTTTTGGCGTGTCGGGGACGCTGGCGGCGCCTGCCCCGGCAGTCGAACCGGCGTTGTGGACTTCGCTAATCACGGGACAGCACGCCCACAAACATGGCGTGTTGCACGCGTATGAGCCGCATGGCAGCGGCCGCGGCACTGCGCCAGTTACGCGTCCGACGGTGAGGACGGCCACCCTCGGCGCGATCCTTAGCGCTGCTGAGCTGACCGTCAATCAGATTGGCTGGCCGGTTTCCCATCCGGTCGAGCAGCTGCGCGGTGTTGCCGTCAGTGATCGTTTTGCGCTCGAGGGACGAGGAGACTCGCTTGGGAGCGCGGGGGGCTGGCCCTGGGTGACCCCACCGTCCGCGGCAAAGGAAATCTTCGCCCGGCGTCGTTCACCCGCCGATGTCGAACACATGTCCCTTGCGCAGCTCCTGCCAACGGATCGCTTCTCCCAA
Organism: Bythopirellula sp.; assembly: GCA_028285205.1. Taxonomy (GTDB): domain Bacteria; phylum Planctomycetota; class Planctomycetia; order Pirellulales; family Lacipirellulaceae; genus Bythopirellula. The sequence continues at coordinate 4,415 of JANQQA010000252.1, forward strand.
CCGCGGTACCGGGGATTGCAAGAGGCGTGCCGTATGATACTAGCTGAGTCGCAGACGATCTTCAGCGCAACTAGGTGGACGATGCAGCGCAACTCGTGGGATTGCACGCTGTGTGCCTTCCCCGCAATTAGCCGATTGCGCCAAGCTCTCACCAACGTGCTTTCGCCGGATGAAGTTCAAGTCCTCGGCCCTTCCATCCTTGCCGGATGCTACGAACACGTCGATATGCTGTTGGGGCAGTTGATTGCCGCCGCAGGCACTGACGCGACCGTCTTGTTGGTTGGCACGGGTAGTTCCAGATCCTCGCACCCGCGACTGGTACTGCGCCGGCCGAAGCAAGATTCGGCCGCAAGCTTGCCAAAAAACGCCAGTGTGCTTGACGTAACGCCAACCGTGCTCGCGTTACTTGGTGTTCCGGTCGCGGACGACATGGACGGGCGGGTGTGGACGGACTTGATCTTCGACGATGAAACCTCTGCCTGCGATCTTCCTCAAACCGTCGATACATGGAACACGTGCATCCATCCACCGCCTGCCATGCCCCGCGATACGACTCCGGACGAGGAGCCACCCGTCGATGACTCGGTGCGGCACCTCGTTGAACTTGGCTATGTCGACCCCTGGGATGCAAAGGCCAAACAGCAAGCGGAAGATTGCCGACGGGACACTCGAAGAAACCGTGCCGTCTCGCTGATCGACGCGGGGCTGCATGACGAAGCCATCGAGGAATTGCAGCAGCTTAAGTCTGACTTCCCAGACTGGCCCGCACCATCCGAACTGTTGGCGGAATCCTACTTGCAGCGTGGTCAAGTTACCCAGGCCGCACGAGAACTGGAGTATTCGATCCATCACGGAATGGAAAGTGCCCGACTGTACTTCGCTCTGGGACGAATCGCCGCCGCACAGCGCAAGTGGGACGAGGCATTGTTGCATTATCATGTCGCCCAGCGTCTATCAGAAAGCCTGCGTGGATTGCAGTTGGCCCGCGGCCTGGCTTTGCTGCGGCGGCGTGACTTTGCGTCGGCGGAAACCACACTGCAACAGGCGTCGGAAACCGAGGGCCGAACACCACAGCTCCTCGACGCACTCGCCGTCTGCAACCTCGCCAAAGACGATCACGCACAGGCGGCTGAATACGCGCTTGAGTCGATTGATCACGACGTGAGCTACGCACCAGCACATTATCACCTCGCTCTAGCGCTGGTGGGCATGGGGCGCGCGGCGGATGCGAAGCAGGCGTTGGAGCTGAGCGCGACGCTCGATCCAACGTTCGTCGCGCCCTGGCGTTGGCTCGCGCGACTTTGCCGAGAACACCTTGATGATCACGTGCGTGCAAACGAGTACCAGCGCCGAGGACGAGAGCTCATTCGACAGCGTCGCCAGACCCGTCAAGCAGACAATGCATAAGTAACATCCGACGGGTTTCCACACCGCCTAGCATCTCGCTAAATGCACGTGTATCGGCGTAGTGGTCGAAGGTGCTATAAATGAAGCGCTCGATGCCCAACTTCATCGCCCCACGTGTCGCCTCCAGCTTAAGCCACAGATTCGCCCAGCCACCGCGAACGTCCGGAGCCAGGATGTTTGCGTCCACGACCGCAACTTGCTTCGACTCACGATGTGCAAGGATGCAGCCCTTCACCGTGCCGCTTACAACCAACACACGTGAGTACAGCGGATGGTACGGTTCAGGTCCCTCACCATGCATCTTGCGAAGCAACAGACTTCGATTCCCACCGAGCTCGCTCAAGTGCAAGTCGGCCACCGACTCACGGTCTGAATCGCACAACGCGATAATTGCCGCATCGTCAGGGATTGCCCCTTTCTGCCGCATCCAATCGTAGAGCGGCGTTAGACGCGACTCGATCGCGGCGAGCGCCAGCTCGTGATAAACAACAGTTTCTAGCGGCTTAAATCCGAGCCAGCGCCAACCAATTTCCTCTTCAGTCCCGGCGGCGATCTTCTGGAGCGCGTAAAACGCCTCTGTCGGTGTGTCCAACGCCTGCTGTTTCAGCCGATTGAGCAACGCAGAACCGATGCCACGTCGGCGCCAGGTCGGGATCACGTGCAGCGCTACGCCCGGCCCAATCGGTGGTTTGGAGCGAACCGACCGTGTGATTGCTGCTGCGCCAATCACAAGGTTGTCGTCCGACACCGCGACCATCCGGATTGACGCATCGCCGACGGTGGGCAGCAGCATACGAAAAGCCTTGGCATCGGATGATTGCGCAGGGCGGAGAGAATAGCTCTCAGCATCGCTAGAGTCTGCGCTAGACGGCATAGGCGATCAGGCCAGGATGTCGGAAACAACGCGGCCGTGCACATCAGTCAGCCGGAAGTCGCGTCCTTGAAAACGGTAAGTCAACTGTGTGTGTTCGATACCGAGCAAGTGTAAAAGTGTGGCATTCAGATCGTAGATTTCGGTTGGACTTTCGGCAATGTTGTACGAGAAATCATCGGTCGCCCCGTATGTCACTCCTGGCTTCACACCTCCGCCTGCAAGCCAAATCGTGAAGCAGCGAGGATGGTGATCACGACCGTAGTCGGTCGAAGTGAGCGCCCCTTGGCAATAGACCGTACGACCAAATTCGCCCCCCCACACAATAATGGTATCTTCGAGCAAACCTCGCTGCTTCAGATCACTCACCAGCGCAGCCGAGGGTTGGTCGGTATCTTTGCATTGCTTACTCATGTGATCGGGTAGTGCGTTATGCTGATCCCATCCCATGTGATAAAGCTGAATGAAGCGCACATCACGTTCGGCAAGCTTGCGCGCCAGCAAGCAGTTTCTCGCATAGGTGCCGGGCTTGTGTACGTCAGGGCCATACATGTCGAGAATGTGCTTGGGCTCATCAGAGATATCGGTCAGCTCAGGAACAGAGCTTTGCATACGAAATGCCATTTCGTACTGTGATACCCGAGTCAGGATTTCCGGATCACCAACTGCTGCGTACTTTTCCTGATTGAGCGCCCGCAAGTCGTCGAGCATGTCACGCCGCAAGGCTGTGCTGCAACCGGCGGGGTTCGCCAGGTATAGCACGGGATCTGCACCCGATCGCAGCTTGACGCCCTGATACTTGCCAGGCAAGAAACCCGATCCCCACAGCCGATCGTAAAGTGGTTGCCCGGCAGCGCGTCCCGTGCCACGCGATAACATCACGATGAACGACGGCAGGTCGCGGTTTAGCGAGCCCAATCCATACGCGACCCACGCGCCCAGACTGGGCCGGCCGGCAAGTTGGAATCCAGTCTGGCAAAACGTGATCGCCGGATCGTGATTGATCGCGTCGGTCTTGAGCGATTTGATGAAACAGAGGTCGTCCGCTACGCCCGCGGTGTATGGCAAAAGCTCGCTCACCCAAGCACCGCTGTTGCCGTGCTGAGCGAACTTGAAAATCGAGTGAGCGATGGGAAACGAGGACTGACCTGACGTCATTGTCGTAAGGCGTTGCCCCTGTCGAATTGAATCGGGCAGATCCTCACCGGTCAGCTGCTCCAATTTCGGTTTGTAGTCGAAGGTCTCGAACTGCGAAGGAGCTCCAGACTGGAACAAATAGATAATCCGTTTTGCGCGCGGCGTGAACTGTAACGCTCGGGGTTGCGCAGGTGACTGTGCGGTCGCGCCATCTTGCATCAACGAGTGCAATGCGGTCGCGCCCAGCGAGGTTGCCGTCTTGGCCAAAAAATGCCGTCGATTCAGCCGCTGCGTGATCGCCAAAGTATCGGGCGTGTTCATCGGTCCGCTATTCCTTCGTAATGGTCTCATCTAAGTTCAACAACACGCTTGCTACCGCTGAGTATGCGGCAAGCTGCTCGGGCGGTACGTCGGCAGCTGCTTTCGACTCGCCGTGACCGAGAAACTGTTTGGCTGCTTCGAGGTTGTTCGCGAATAACTGCTCCTTGCGATCACGGCTGCTCTGCAGTGTTTCAATTTCCTTTGCCGTCGGTTCGCGACCGGTCACAAGTTGAAAGCCGTACTGCAAACGATCCTCGTCCGTGTCACCACCTTCATTCAACATCCGCTCGGCGAGTCTTCGAGCAGACTCGACGTACGTGACGTCGTTCATCAACGCTAGGGCTTGCAGTGGTGTATTCGTTCGCGCGCGTGCGACTTGGCAGATCTCGAAGCTGGGAGCATCAAAGGTGCTCGTCGCCGGATGCGGCACGGTTCGCTTTCGGTAGATATAGAGGCTGCGCCGATAGAGGTCGTCGCCCTTGCTTTGCTCATAGGGCCCCTCTCCAGCCCCGCCCGCAAGTTCGTCCCAGAGCTTCGCCGGTTGGTAAGGCTTGATGGACGGACCGCCGATTTTCTTGGTGAGCAGACCACTAACCGCCAGTGCGTTGTCGCGGATTGATTCGGCTGATAAACGGAATCGCGGGCCGCGGGCCAGGAGCCGATTCCCGGCATCCTTGGCGAGGTGTTCTGCTGTGACGACGGAGCTTTGCCGATAGGTTTCACTGGTAACGATCAGCTTCAACAGCGCCTTCGTATCCCAGTTCAACCGAACGAATTCGGTTGCCAACCAGTCGAGCAACTCAGGGTGAGACGGTGCCTCGGCCTGCACACCAAAGTTCTCCGAAGTTTTCACCAGACCGACGCCGAACAGCATTTGCCAGAGCCGGTTCACACGCACGCGTGCCGTCAGCGGATGGTCATCGGCGGTCAGCCAGTTGGCGAGCGCTAAACGATCTTTTTTCGCCGCTGACGGCAGTGAACCTAGGAAGCTGGGTACCTCAGCGCTGACGGGTTGGGTCTTGTCAGGTTTGTCGTACTCGCCACGTTTGAGGACGTATGTTTGACGGGGCTCAGAAAGTTCTTCCATAACCATCACGGTCTGAGCGGCTTCCAACTTAGACAGATCCTGTCGCACTTTGCGAAGCGATGCACGTGACTCACGCAGCTGCTGGGAAAAATCGCTTTGGGCAAAGTTCGCGTACAACGACTCGTGGTCTTTGGTTAGCTGTTCAGAAAAACTCTCTGGCGCGAGAGAGAGCACCCGCGTGAGCCCTTCGTTGGCGATGGTTGTCACGGCTTCGTCTGCCAATGCCTGATCGAAGTAACGTAGATCGGAAAGTTCACCGAAGAACATTCGATCGCGCGACTTCACACCGATGCGTAGCGGCGTGTGCACGGCGATGGAACTCTTCAGCTGATCCGCCTCTGCCTTCAACGGAACGGACTTACCGTTAACACGAATCGTACATCCCGCAGCTTTCTTCGAGCCATCGTAGCTGATCGCAAGATGCGACCACTGCCCCTTCGGCACTGCGTTGACTTCTGCGGTAGAGACCTTCAACGCATCGGCTGGCCAGCTGTGGATCATGTGCACTTCGATGCGGCCGTCTCGTTGCCAATAAATGTCGAACCCGCGTGAATGCAACTCTAGATCGATCTTGTCGACGATCGAACCCATTTTGTCCGGCTTGATCCAAAACGTGAACGTGAACGGCTCGTCCGAGTCTGGCCCAATGGCTTGCCCGTAGGAAAGTTCGTGCAAACCGCTGAACTTGGCCGCCTTACCAAAAACGCTATCGACCCAACCGATATCGCCCGCGCTCTTTTCGGGCTGCTTCTTAGCACCGTCGCGGAGCGTCGCGTTCAGGCCGCCTGCCAGGTTCAGGCGAAACTGACTCGCAATGCCTTTGTCAGTCGAAGTTGTTGCTAAGTCCGCTGCCGACCACTCCGCAGCCATTTTGGGCAGTTCAGCTGTCAGCGTTTTGTTCTTCGCTTCCAATTCCGCACGGCGATCTCGTAAGTCGTTGAGTCGCCGCAAGTCCTGATCTGGCAGGACTGGCTGCAATGGCGCGACGTTGCCGCGTTGTTCCTGGTAAACGCCCTGCTCTTTCACGTTGTGAAAGAAGGAAAAAAACTGGTAGAACTCGCGTTGGCTGATCGGATCGTACTTATGATCGTGACACCGCGCGCAACCCATGGTCAGCCCGAGAAAGACGGTCGCCGTGGTTTCGACGCGATCAATCACATTCTCGACCAGCCACTCTTGCTGAATCGAACCCGCCTCGGTGACGGTGCGATGGTTGCGGTTGAATCCCGTCGCGATCCGCTGTTCGAGTGACGGATTGGGGAGCAGGTCGCCGGCAAGTTGCTCGACGACAAACTGATCAAACGGCATGTTGTCGTTGAAGGCTGTGATGACCCAGTCGCGCCAGGGCCACATGCTTCGCTTGAAATCGTTTTGGTAGCCATTGGTGTCTGCATAGCGAGCACCGTCGAGCCACTCCACGGCCATGTGCTCGCCGTAATGCGGAGATTCAAGCAGACGATCAATGAGCTGCTCGTAGGCTTCGGGAGATTCATCGGCAACGAATGCAGCCGTCTCATCCACGGTCGGCGGCAAACCCAGCAAATCAAACTTCAATCGCCGAATCAATGTCTCGCGCGACGCAGGCGGCGAAGGCCGGAGTCCTTCTTGTCGTAATCGGTCGATGATAAATCGGTCGATCGGGTGTTCGACACCGCTGACGTCGGCTGGCTCAACTCGCACTGGCTTTTCAAATGCCCAGTGTTGAGCCCATGGAGTTTTTTCCTTCATCCATTGTTCGAGCAGGGTCTTCTGCCCGGTTGAGAGCTTCTTTGGAAACTCCGGCGGCGGCATGTGCTCATCAGGGTCGTCCGACTGGATGCGACGCCACGCTTCGCTGTCCGCGAAGTCACCACCAGCAAACGCGTACTGGATGCCTTCCTCGGTATCGAGGCGCAGGTCGGCCGCACGCTCTTTCTCGTCGGGGCCGTGACATTGAAAGCAATAGTCCGACAGGATCGGTCGGATCGACCGCGAAAAATCGACCGCGAACGCGGGCTCGGCACACCACAGAGCCGTGGTCAAGCACAGGAAAAGTCGCTTCATTCTGCATTACTCACTTTAGACTCACGCTCGATCGCTTGTGGCACATTCGAAAGTGGCGGCGGCGTCCCCCACTCGCGATTGGGGGTTGAGCCCATCACAAATTCGAGCGTGCCGCCGCGGGCTATTTCATTATGCGCAATCCACGAGCGCTGGAGAGGACGATTATTGAGTAGCGCGGACTGAATGTAGACATTTTCCGGAGAATTGTGGCGAGCAACAATCTTGAACGTCTTACCCGAATAGAACTGCGGATCGAGCTTGAATACGATCTCGTCAAACACGGGGCTTGTCAGTTGATACATCCCGTCGCCGGGACAGACCGGGTGCAATCCCGCGGCCGCCGAGACAAACCACGCGGACATCTGTCCAAGATCTTCGTTCCCACCGAGTCCGTAGGGACCTAGCCCGTACGCGACATCGCAAATCTTGCGGGTCCACTTCTGTGTCAACCATGGCTTGCCGAGGTAGTTGAACATGAATGCGACATGATGGCAGGGTTCGTTGGGGTGATTATAGTAATCATTCCAAGCTAAGTCTTCAGGTGTATTGTCAAAGAACGCCTTCAATTCAGCTTCGAAGAACTCCTCGCCCATTAAATCTATGAGACCTTGTACGTCATGAGGTACGAACCAAGCCTGCTGATACGGATTGCTTTCCACACATCCCTGTCCGTAGTTGGTCTTTTTTGACCAATCGATCCAAGCGCCTTCGTTGTCTCGGGCTCGCATCCAACGAACCGAGGGGTCCCAGATGTTCACATAGCTGAGCGAACGGCGGTAGTATTTCTCGCTGTCCTGGTGTTTGCCAAGTAGTTCAGCGAAGCGTCCGACACACCAGTCGGAATAGGCGTACTCGACAGTATGCGAAAGGCTACCGGGCGCGAAACCGTGCGGATGGTTGCCAAATCGCTCCACACTGTTGACGCACAGTTCGTAGGCGCGGTCAACATCGTAGCTGCGAATGTCCTTTTCGTACGCGTCGAGAATCACCGAGACGGCAGGATTGCCCAACATGCAGCCGGAGTAGGAATGCAGCATTTCCCAGCGTGGTAGGTAGTCTCTTCCGGTCGACTCGGCAAGTTCGAGCCAAGAGTTGATTGCATCATGGATCACATCAGGGCGTATGATCGTGAGCAGCGGAAAGTGACTGCGAAATGCATCCCAGCCACTAAAGACCGTACGAAACTGATACCCATCGGCGGTCCGAATTGTGCCGTCCGCTGCTCGATAACGCCCATCTGAATCGACGATCGAACGCGGTTCCATAAAGCAGTGATAAAGTGATGTGGCCATCACGGTCCGCTGTTTCGCCGAGCCGCCTTTGAAGTCGACCAAGCGCAACGCTTGTTGCCATGATTCACGCGCGGAGTGATGCACCTCTTCAAAGCTCCAACCTTCGATTTCGCGTTCCAAGTTTCGCTGTGCACCCGCCATATCCACATACGAGACGCCAACCTTCATTAAGACTTGTTCGTCGGCCGCTGTCTCAAACTCACCATAAAAGCCTGTGTTCGCACCTTCATACTCCGCGACCGCAGGGATGACTTTTAGGCGATCCCAAACGCCACGTTTGATAAGCGGCTTACTGATCCGTGCATAGTAGTGCAAGCGGTAAGAAACCTTGCCGGCCCCCTGCCCCCAACCCCCGTCAGTATGCGGGCAATCCATCCACCCCCTGACCGTTTGCTCATCGACGAATTCGACGAACTGCCGACTATGTTTCAGCCAACGCGATTTCATCCCGATTCGACGAGCGAGATCCACTTGAATCCGCGATTTGGCATGACGCGGAAAGGTAAATCGAAACATGCCTGCATGCTGCGTAGCCGTCAGTTCGACTCGGACATCATAGCGGTCCAGCTGTACTGAATAGTATCCAGCCGAAGCTCGTTCGTTGTCGTGACTGAACTTTGACCTCGCGCGATCGCGGTCGACTTCAAGTTGGCCGACCGTCGGCATGACCAAGAAGTTCCCCATCTCGCCGTACCAACCCGTGCCACTGAGATGGCAAACACTGAAGCCCTCAATCGAATCGTGCAGAAAGTTGTAGCCCGAAGCGTTGTCGCCACCGGTGATCGTGTCGGGACTCAGCTGGACCATCCCGAATGGCGTCGCGGCGCCTGGAAAGGTCTTACCGAGGCCATAGAAATCGGCGTCGGTTCTTTTGGTGATCGTGCCGATCATCGGATCGATCGCATTGACCGGTGGTAGATCCTCTGCGAACGCTAGGCGCAGATCGGCGAAGAATAACAGATAGAAAAGAAATCTTGCGGACCAGTTCACGCAGCTGTCTCCCGCCCTATATTGTACGTCGCCCGTGATGCCGAACTACTGCACGCGACCCCGGCCACCCAACGCGGCATTCGTGCGGTGCAAAATCCGGCTCTCGAACGTTGCATTGTCATTTTTCTGGACCTTCAGGCCTGAATCACGATTATATGCCATATCATTTAGGGGTCCAAACGACTTGCAAATGAAACTTCATTAGCTACGATCAAGCTGGGGACATTGAAGCGGCCAGAGTCAACGATAAGTTCCCCAACGAGTCTTTTCCCCATTCTCACGCAATGTCAGCGCACTCCACCAATAGCGGCAATCAAGAAAACCCAAGCACTGACCAGCCGATGTACCGGCAGATCTTCGAGACGATTCGGACGAAGATCTGGCAGGGACTCTACACCCCGGGAACCAAGCTGCCGACCGAGGCGGAATTGATGCAGCATTTCGCTGTTTCGCGTACTACCGTGTCACGCGCTATGCGCGACCTGGAACAAGCCGGCTTGGTCAGCCGGTGTCGTGGTTCTGGTACCTACGTCAAAGAACTGGCGCGGGAGAATGAAGTCGTCCGACTGTCTTTTTTGGTTCCGTGGGTGGAATCGGATGAGCGTTTGCCCTACGTCGAAGGCCTGATCTATCAGCGGATCGCCCGACTCGCAAGTGAAGGGGGCAGCTCTATCTCGCTGCATTGCTTCGACACCGACAGTCTTGATGTGCGCTCTGGCATGCTCAATGCCGCGCAAAAGGTTATTGACGACAAAATCAACGGCGTGCTGTATTACCCGGCTGAGTTGCCGCAGGAAAAGATGCACATCAATCGTGAGATCGTCGACAAGCTGACGGCCGCTGGCATTCAGGTGGTGCTCGTCGATCGCGACATCGCGCCCTACCCCGATCGCAGCGAGTTCGTTCGCATCGGCTACGACAATCGTCGCAGTGGCACGATCCTGACAAATCACTTGCTCGAACAAGGTTGTCGCAGAATTGCATTCATCGGTATTCCCGAAGATTCAACGGCCGTCACCGACCGTATGCTAGGTTATCACGAGGCGCATCAACAGCACGGCCTTCAGATCGACCCCGCCCTCATCCGAGTTGCCCACGAAGACGAACTTGATCTTGAGTTCTGCCGCAAGCTGATCGAAGAAGCGAGTCCCGATGCGATCGTCGCTAAAATGGATCGCTACGCAGCGCTGATTGGACGCCAACTCAATTTATTGAGACTTCAGATCGGCAGCGATATCAAACTTGCCGGCTTCGACGACGATCCCATCTCCGAGTTGTTGGCGATGCCGTTGACTACGATTCGATTGCCCGTCGAACCGTTTGCCAGCGCAGCCTACAAGGCGATTTTACAATGCGTGAAGGAAGACGACCTCCTACAACAGCAGGTGATAATTGACACGGAACTGATCGTGCGCGATTCGACAAAGCCAGCCAAAGCATCGGGAGCTTCCGCAAGTCTTCCGTACCTCAGCTAGACGGGTTCGCACATAGGAGCGGCAAACCGACTCGCTTCGTTGTCGAAGTCTTTACCTAGCCAACCGTTTAGGAGCCTCCCAAGATGGAACGACTGCTATATTGCGCTCTGACAATTGCCGTGCTCAGTGAATCGGTGGACGCGAAGGTATCGCTAACGCTCGAAGCGCAGCCGATTGCCGTAAGCACGACCAAGTACACAGCAAGAATCGAGCCCGACGGATGCCTGACCCAGCTCAAGATCGGCGGAATCAATTACCTTGCTCCTGGCGTTAGCATTTCGCGCGGCTCGTATTTCTTTCAGAACGGTGCCCTCAAACTCGACGACGTGAAGCGAGTCGCTGACAACGTCGTCGAAGCGGGAAATGACCAAGCTGCGATCCGCTACGAGTTTGCAGACCAGCAGCTCGTCGCGCGTGTCACCAACAAGTCGGCGACGGAGATGGTGTTCTTCGTGGTGCTCAACGGCTTGGTCGGGGCGGTGTCGCTAGACGATGGTCAGATTCAGCAGACAGCAGTTACCGGCAACTACACTGCGGCAGATTTTTTTATCGACCGGCATCGTCTAAGAATTGAAGGCTTCGACAAACTTTGGGGCCCCTGGCAAGGTCCGCATCAGGTTGTTCAAACCACGCTCAAGGCTGGCGAAAGTCGAACCCTCACCTTCCAACCGCAGGACGCGACCGAAGCGGAAAGACTGCGGGTCTTGAGTTTTAAGTCTGCGCCGCCGGAGGGGGAACTAACCGTCAGTTCACCCCGTGACTACCAAGTCATCCAACGCACGACAAGGGAATCGGGACGGGTGCTAATCAGCGGACGAACGAAAACACCTGCTTCCGAAATCAAGATTCGAGTCGTGGGCGAGGATTTACCGGACGAAGTGCAGAGCTGGCGGAAAGTCGCAATTAACGGTCAGACTCGCAAATTCAGCCAGTGGCTTGTGCTCCCCGCCGGCGGCTGGTATCGCCTGAAAGTTGCGGCTATCGCTGGTGATACGACACTGGCCGAAACGGAGGTCGAGCACTTCGGAGTCGGCGAAGTCTTCGTCGGAGCCGGACAGTCGAATTCGACCAATTGTGGCCAGTTCACGACGAAACAGACCAGCGGCATGGTTTCATCGTTCAGCGGAACGAATTGGCAGATTGCCGATGATCCGCAGCCGGGCGTGGCCGATCGCAGCCAGGGCGGCAGTTTCTGGCCAGCGTTCGGTGACAAGCTGTACCTTGAACTGGGCGTCCCGATTGGCGTTGCGACGACCGGCTACGGCGGCACGAGCGTCAATCAATGGCAGCCCGATGGGGATCTGTTTCAGAGGTGGTTCATGACGCGTGTACACCAGCTCGGCCCCCAAGGGTTCCGCGCCGTGCTCTGGCACCAAGGAGAATCCGATGTCAACATGGCTCCAAATGAGTACCACGCCAAGTTGAAAAACACCATCCTGTCATCGATCTCGCAAGCCGGCTGGGAGTTCCCTTGGTTTGTCGCCCATGTGTCCTACCACAACCCGGAGCAACCGCGTTTCGAGTCCGTACGCGGTGCCCAACAGCGTATCTGGGACGAAGGCATCGCCGAGCCAGGGCCCGACACAGATGTGCTAACGGGTGACCATCGCGACTTCGAAGGCAAAGGAATTCACTTCAGCCCGAAAGGACTAAGGGCACATGGGGAGATGTGGGCTGACAAGCTGCTGCCGTACGTCGAGGCGAAGTTAGCCGAGAACTCAGAAGCGGCGATAGTGCCCAACCGCTGAATGCAGCAGCATCTACCGCAGCAGGCACGTGCAAGCGGTCATCGCTACCAGCAAGATCGCCAACGAGGAAGGCTCCGGCACGCTGGCTACCGCCGAAAGCGGTGCTGGTCCGTCAAAATCACGTTGCAGAAACAGAAAATCGGTTCCGTCGGTATCGCCGTCGCCGTCGGTGTCGCCAGCATCACTCAAGCCATACGCAGCTTCAAGTGTAGCCAAGTCATCGGCATCGACATCGCCATCGATGTCAAAGTCTGCAGGCGAAATATCTCGCACTAGGAAATTGTCGAAGTAAGCGGTTCCCGTGGCGTTACGAGACACGGTATCGCCTCCCGCTGCGATTGCTGCGATATCTGCATCGGTAAACGTGCTTGCCGGTCCATCAACAAAGCCGTCTGTGAGCACAAAAGTATCGTTCACGAACATCGAGTACTGATCCTGCTCAAAGTCGAGCAGCATCTGAAAGTGGTTCCACTCCCCAAAGTTTACGGTTGTACCCGTCACATCTAGGCTCTGATTGTCAGATCGTTGATAAAGCACGTCGCCCGTGGTCGCATCGACACCAAGGGTTCCCAACACGACAAGCCCGGAAGCTGCCCGATACGAATCGACGCCGAAGAACGGACCGAAACCGGAACTTGCGCCAGTGGCCGTAACATTCATATCCCAGTCAATGAGGATGTAGCGATTGTTCGGAAACCCCTGTCCACCGACGGGCATCGCCCATCTTTCGTCGGTCAGTGCGCCTCGATCCACCTGCACCGCTTGCGAGCCCGATTCAACGACAGTGTTCTGCACAACCGCACTACCGAGCACATTGCCAGCTCCCAAAGGTAGAGTCGACCTCAGCCATCCCGACTGACCCTCCAATGCTCCTGGACTGAAGCCAGTTTCAAAACCATCTGCATCGATGATATTGGTAGTCGCGAAGGATGGAGAAGTAAGTGGCAGTAACGACAAGGTAGCCACCAATAGGTAGCTAAACCTGATTGCCAAAGCGCCTCTCATCGTACCTCTGCTAGCTGATAGCATCACACGGTTCCTGCAAAAGGGTGTCAACTTGGGAAAGCGAAGCCGCAAGCCGAAATAGATGGTTCTTCTGTTCACTAAATGTCTGGACGGTATTCGAACGAAAGAAGCGTCCACGCCCAATATGCCCCATTCGTGTTTGCATTTTAATGGGGGATTCACACATATGCAATTAATTGCTTTGTGAACGGATGATGAATGCTCCTACTCACGTTGTAAGTTCCTGCTAGTAATGGATTTGCGTGACGAAACGCAGCGTCTTTCCCGGGGGATTCTCCGGCTGTGCGCAAGAATCGCCAAAACCCTCAAAAACATACTAATCAAGACAACCGGCCAATTCCGATAACCTCCATTAGCATTCCATAAGCGGCTCAGTCTTGGGTTCGATTGGGGTGCATGGTTTCCTTGGGGGGAGACAGACGCTCAGGATCGCCACCGAGTGGCGATTTAGGGCGGCGCAGTCGGCTGCTCGCACTGCATGCAGCTTCGCGAACTCCTCCTATGTATCGACTTGCCAGCATTACTGATCGGGCGTTGACGACCTTGCAATCGCAGCGTCATCGCCGCCTTCGTGGGTCCGCACGTTTTCCCGTGGCTGGTCGTCCGCATAGTGCGATCGGAACTCGTGCGTCACTTATCATCGGCGCCCTGTTGACGGCAATCCTGCCGGGCTGCACGCTCTGCCAGAACATCAAACGCTCGGTACTTTCTGAACCGACTAGGTACTGTGCCTCCGCCGATCGCTGGCGAAGCATCCGCACGTATCGCGGGTGGGCTGACGAAGTCTACACGCGCATGTTTGGCTGCGGCGGAGAAGTCCATTACAGCGACGCTTTCGAAGCCGGGTTCAAGGACGGTTTCGCCGACTATGTTTACGGCGGCGGCTCCGGAGAACCACCCCCGGTTGCACCGCGTGAATTCTGGGATGTTCGCTACCGCACACCCGAGGGCGATGCACGCGCAGCTGACTGGTTCGACGGGTACCGCCACGGCGCAAGAGTAGCGCGCGACGAGGGCTTCCGCGAGCGGGCGTTGGCACCAACGTCGAAACTGCTGCTTGACCCCGTCGAGTATCGCTACGAACTTTCTCACCAGGGTGAGATGCCGATTCCTGCCGTTGCGCCGGAACCACCAAAGGTCGAATCGGTGCCGCTGGGTCCAATAGAACCTGGCGCTCAGTCTCCCACTGCTCCGTCAGAGGAACCTGAAGTAGAACTCCCATCGCCGACAGAGCAGCCGCCACTACTACAGCCACCGTCGATCGAAAGAGCACCGATGCCAACTGCCGAACAAGAACTTCAGGAGGCGGACCCCTTGCCGGCAGCTCCAATCGAAACTGAGGAAATCAATCCTGATAGGAGCACACCGGAGAATCAAAGGCCTGCGGAGGAAATTGATGAAATTTTCGGGCCGCCGATCGATCTGCGCTCGACAAAAGCAGGCCCACCGCGCAAGCAAATATCACCAAAGCCTATTCCGCGTACTGTTGATCGCGAACAGGCTCGCGCTGCCTTTGCCTCCGCTGTTCAAAGGAATCGGGCGGCACAGCAGGCATTCAAACGACTGCCAACCAGGAATCCGACAGAGGACGCTCCACGCCAACCCATTGCCAAACGTCGTCTGGAGCCGACCGCGCAGCCACCGAGTAGCATTCGCGGATCGCAAGTGGAAATCCAACAGACGAGTGCCAACCTCAGCGCACCAACGCAGAGTATTTCACGGGCAGACGATCGATCTGCGGAGATGTTCCGTCGCCTCTCAGAGTCAACCCAATGATCAAGTCCTACACGACTGCGGCAAACAAGGCATGCCGGCCTGAGGGCCATCCGCTCGATCCGCTACGGCGCATCTCATACTCTTGGACAGCTATGAACGACGTGCACGTGCGAAGTCACGACAGACCCGATACCCCTGAGGTACCGGTTTCGTCCGGGGGAACAAGATTTGCCTCAGGCCCAACATTAGCGCTCTGGATCTGCGCGTTGGCCGCACTGATTCAAACAGGGTGTGCTTCCTTCTCCAACCCGGTGGCCAACGGTATCCCGGTACGCTTGCTACCCGATGAGCTGCTCGCAGAAACCAAGGAAGACTATCAACAGATCCCACTGACACTGCTCCGCCAATCGCGTCCCGATCAGTATCTGCTGGGTCCGCGAGATACTTTGGGAATCTACATTGAAGGGATCCTCGGTACCGAAGAGACCGCACCGCCGGTCAATATCCCTGCTTCGCCCGATTTGCCACCCTCCATTGGCTACCCGTTTCCGATCCGACAAGATGGGACCGTATCGCTGCCGTATGTTGGCGCAGTCGAAGTGGCAGGCTTGACCGTCGAAGATGCTGAGAAGAAAGTTGTTGCCATCTACAGTGAGAAGGACATCCTGCGGGTTGAAGACAAAAGGATCCTGGTGACACTGCTCAGACCACGGCACATTCGTGTATTGGTGCTGCGCGAAGACGCCCAACAGGCTCAGGTGTCGCTGCAAACGTCATCCCTACGTGGCTTCGGAACGACGCAGACTACCCTAGGCGGTGGGCGCCAAGCCGAGGGCCAGATTCTAGAACTGCCAGCCTATGAAAATGACGTCCTTAATGCGCTAGCACAAACCGGAGGGTTACCTGGCTTGGAATCGACGCAGGAGGTGATCGTTCAACGGGGCTACTGGAATACAGAGTTGGACCCTGCCTGCGAGCACCGCAGCTACCCGTCCAAAGCGGATACATCGTCGGATGGAGACCGTCGTGTCGTGCGAATTCCCCTTCGCACCAAACCAGGCGAACCTTTGCAATTTAGACCCAAAGACGTTGTGCTCAACAACGGTGACATCGTAGTGGTGCGCGGGCGTGACCCCGAGTTCTACTATACAGGTGGCATCCTTATCAGCAGCGAGTTGCCCCTTCCAAACGACTACGACTTGACCGTCGTGGAAGCAATACTGAAGGCCAGAGGCACTCTAAATAATGGTGGCATCAATAGCGGCAACTTCAATGGCGCGCTCGTAGGTGCAGGCGTCGGAAATCCCTCTCCGAGCCTCTTGACAGTCTTGAGAAAAACGCCCCTTGGCGGCCAGCTAGCGATTCGAGTGGACTTAAACGAAGCCCTGCGAGACCCCCGCGAGAACATCCTGGTTCAAGCCGACGACGTGCTGCTTTTGCAGGAAACTCACAACGAAGCGTTCACTCGCTACATGTCGCAAGTGTTCCAGCTCAACTTCTTTGGCCGCTTCATCAACCGCGGCGATCTCCAAGGAACTTCAACACTGGTGGTGCCCTAACCTTCGGAGGAACGCGAGGGTGTACCTCCACGTAACGACCGAGACCGCGCAAAAAAGCCCGGCTGGGGATACCCAGCCGGGCTATTCGATTCGGTCTTCTTAACTATCTGGAGAGTCCGGTAATGATGGACTTGCATCAATGGCAGCGAATGTCCTACCGGCGTCTCGACAGGCCTTGGGTCGCAACCAGCGCCAGCATGCCTAAAGCCAATGTAGTTGGTTCGGGGATCTTGCCCTGAACAATCTTGTAGTTGTCGAAGTAGGCACTACCGCCAGTCGCCTGAGAGACCGGGTCTCCAGCGGCTGCAAAGGTGGCAAGCGGTGCGTCGGTGAATTGATCAAGACCTACACCATCGACAAAGCCTTCTGTCACCAGCGGAACCATCGACAAAGGATCGCCAGAACCATTGACGAAAACGCTGTACTCGTTCAGCAGGAAGTCGATGTCGATTCGGAAGGTATTCCACTCACCGAAGCTCACGGTCGTCCCCGTTTCGGTCAAGAAACCCGTACCGGCTGCTTGGTAAAGCACATCACCGGTGGTGGCATCAACACCGAGTGACCCGATAAGGCCATTGTTGAGCCCAACGCCATCGTCATCATAAGCTTCAACGCCGAAGAACGGGCCGAAGCTCTGTCCGGGTACTCCCAGCGGGCCATCAACGTACATGTCCCACATGATGCAGATATAACGCCCACCAACTGGTCCAGCTGGATCAGGCCATCCGCTGAGTTCGACACCAAAGCGACCGCCACCCGGTGCTTCGTTGGGCGCACGTGTCAATCGCACTGCTTGGTCGCCAGATTCAACAACGGCGGTCTGTACGGTGGCTGTACTGGTAGTGCCGATCGACGCTTGCCATACACCATCGACCGCATCGCTTGGTAGAGAAGCTACCTGGCCTTCTAATGTACCAGTGGAGTACGAAGGCGATTCAAATCCTTCGCCGTCAAGAATACCAATGACGGTTGCCTGCGAGCTGCAGGCCAACAGAAGAGTGAGAGCCAAACCAAAAACGGCCGTGCCCCCTACAGGATAAACACGCTGCGAAAGCAGCGTACAAAATTTTGCGTACATCATTAGCTCCCCTTCGATTTACACTATGACCAATATCGTTACTAAACCTGAAATCAAATCCGCGGCACCGAAAACAATCGCAAATTAGTCTCTGTCATCACCAACTGGCAATCAAGTTACGGTCGGTGCGGGCGAGACCTATGGTCGGGTGCAGAGAACACCCTAATTGATCGATATTCCGATACGACTTCGAGCATAGTTGCCATCCGTCGGCGGGTCAACCATTTTCCGTCCAGAATATGGCAATTTCCCTTCACGACCAATACCTAGGGTGGTGAGAGCGCCCCATGAACTCAGAGGTCACCTTGAAGCGTAAATGCCGAAAGCCCGGATGTCAGAAAATTTGACATCCGGGCTCTCTAGTGCTTGTACATGAGACCGCGTCGAGCAAACAATCAGAACGGTGGACGCGGGGGTGGTCGATAAGGGCTGCGTACTGGCGGACGGTATGGAGGCCGCCCAGAAGAGCCAGCTGCCAGCTGCGAAGATCGGCTTCCAGACGATCCAGTGATTGTTATACCTGGACTCGCAGCATCGGCTCCATCCGACTCGTCTTCCTCAGCAGCGTCGCCTTCGTCTGCAGCCTCTTCGTTGCCTTCACCGCTCAAAGGTGAGCCAAAGCTCCCGAAACTCGGGAAGCCGAATGGATTCGAGGAGAACCTCGAAGATCGCCCCAGCAGAAATGGATTAAACGAGCGTGCTCGAATTTTCCGGGTCGCTTGTGTTTGTGACTGTTCCTGATCGTCGGCACCGTCCGACTGGGCGATGGCGGCCGAACCAGGAAGCACCAAGTAGAGACAGGAGCCCATCAGTGCGGTTGTAATCGTCTTAGTTGTCATGTCAGGTCACCAAGGATGATACACTTAATAGAAATACCAAATACCATCAACGAAAGCAGTCGCAGCGTCGAGGATTACATCTGCGATACTCATGAGAACTACCTTCGTGACCCCAGAATATCCTTGCCAGGCGGCAAAGTCAAGCAAAAGCCACCATATTCGTGGAAATTCCTTATCTGTCAGCGAGATTCCAGCGTGCCCTGAGGAATTCGTCCTATCGCAACGCACCAAAATCTGCGGCCTGCTCTTGCGTGAGTTCGTCTCCGAATCCCGCGTTACTCCCTCATTTTCTCCTGTATTGCCTGGATTAGCTTAGGAGCGGCTTTTGCACCTGGATCGCGCCGAATAACGATTCTTGCCTCTCGGAGTGCGTGATCTAGCTCGCCCTCGTCTAGCAATGTCTGGGCTAGGAGCAGCCTCCAATCCACGTTACCGTAGTCTCTGCTCAAGGCCTGCCGCAACAGCTTGATTGACCGCGCCGGTCTACTGTGACTTAATTCAACCCGTGCAAGCGCGACGATCTCGGACGGCGTTGCCTCTCCGGATGCCTCCAATGCGCGTAATGCCGAGATAGCACGACCCTGCAGTTGATCCGCAAGCCCAACGAGCGGCGGTTCGGTGTTCATAAAAATCTTGGCCAGCTGATCGATTAGGCGGTATTCATCACCCGCCAATCCTATCCCCAACTCTGGCCTATCAAATTCATTTACGCAAAGCCTGGCGATAGTGGTGAAGCGCCGAGGATCAAGGGCAATTGTGCGGCGAAAATAGAATTCTGCGTCATCCCAGCGGCCTTCGCCGGCCGCAAGCTGACCTGCTACCAAGTTCGTCGCGGCGTGAAACGGGGTCAGCCGGGCCGCATTGCTGATTAGCTGTTTGCCCACTTCCTCGTCGAGAACAAAAAGTCGCAGCTCACCCTCCAACCCGTGAATCGGCCCGTAAACGGGGCAGATCTTTCGTAACGCGGAAAATTCCTCCACTAGACGAGAAACGAATGCTACCGTGCCGTCCTCCATTATGATGTCACCCGAATCTGGATCACGCTGTCGGCTGATCGAGCGCCAACGATAAAGATTCAGTAAGTAGCCGCGTTTGACGTTGGTCGGCTCGAACGCACTTGCGTGCTCTGCGGCTATCAGCAAATCGACGTAATCCTGATCGCTGCCCAACCAGCTGTCGCTTTCGAGGCGCTGCTCCATACCCAAGGCGGTGTTCGACCAAGCCTCCGCCTGATACGACCGGAACGCACCAGACAAGCCCCACCAGCAACCGGTGAGTGTTAGCAGGCTCACAGGCACTGCAAACGCCATGCTGCGTGTCCAAGCCAGAGGCGAGTAGCTGCCCTCAACGAGTCTTTCCGGAGACAGGGTCTTCCGTCGCTCATAGCGAGCAAGCGCTACCAACAATCCACTGATGACCGCCGTGAGCACAAAAACGCCGGGGAGGTGTTGTCCAAAATCACTCAGACTGTGCCAAGCTGTTGCCAGCAAGCCGAGGGTCAGACCGAATGCTGCAGTCGACAGCGAAGTTTTCCCTTTCAGCATCAGTCGGACGGCAACGCCAAAAATGCTCAACACGAAACATATGACTGAGAGTGCGCCGACCAGTCCAAATTCTTCAAGTAGCTGAGCCCAGTCATTGTCTGCGTGTTCAGCCATACGAGGACTCGTCGCTGTATCGTACAGCGGAAATACGTACTCATGAGTTCCCAGTCCCGTTCCGAGTACCGGAAAATCCCGCCAAGCCTGCAACGCCCCGGTGGTCATTTCCAGCCGCCCAGCAAAACGCTGCTGTTCCTTCAACGCTGCGAAACGCTCATAAATCACGTCGAAGCTCGTCAAAAACACGAGCATCACGACCGCCCACGGCACAATCGCCAGCAACCAACCGCGGACGCTCAGCACACGCCGACGATAGAGTGCCACGGCGATGATTCCCGAAGCGATCAGCAGCGAAAGTACTCCGTTACGACTCATCGACGTGAAGACAACGACAGCACACAACACGACCCCTGTAAGTGGCCTGAGATAGCGGTCCCCGCGCAAGTCGACCAGCCGGCTTACTCTCCCCCGATCTCGATGACTATCTTCTTTGATTTGCACCAGAACGTACGCCACGCCTGCTCCGAGAGCGAGGTTCATGAACTGGCAAAAATGGCTGTAGTTGACAAAACTTCCCGAAGTGACGACCGAGCCTCGCTCGACATACATCCAGTGTATCCGTTGCGTCAAAGTGAGAATCTGCAGCACCGCGACCGCCGCCTCCAAGCAGCCGAGCATAAAGACACCCCACAACGCGAGTTTGATCTGCTTCTTGCTCTGAAAGACGCTTGCTACCGTCACAAATACCGCAATGAAGACGAGAGCCATCCTCAGGTCGTGAGAAGTTTCGAACGGATACAGTGAAACCGTGGCGATTGACTCCTCAGGTGATGCGGACTCGCCAACACGCAGGTTCTCACGCAACGCAATGCTATTGTCAGAAACTCCCCGTACCACTGTTTGGGGTAGCGGAACGAGTTGTACGATGATGAGCAAAACAATCGCCATCAGCGGCAGATAGGCCAAGGTGCGCACCACACGGAAGCCCGGCTCCAGCCATACTCTTAGAGTCAGGCCCATGACTAGGAGTGCCGCCAGAGCGGACACGACCATCTCGCTCCATGCCTCAACTACGCCCAGACTCACCGGCAGGAACAGCAACAAGCTGGCCAATACGGCGTAAAAGAACAAATCCCAGCGACTTTCGAGGGATCGCCATGCGGTACTAGAGTCTGAGGGCAGCTTATGCATCGGTTCTTTCCCAAGCGGACTCAAGAAGTTTCAAACCGTGAACCCCCACATTCCAAAAGGAGGAACTCAGGACTGCCTGCACGATACTACCCATTTCGCCCCCACACAAAAACGATACCGTTGCCAACTTCAGTCACCAGTACCAATACCCTAGGGTTTCCAAGAACTTCGAGGCGCAATTCCGTCGCATGCATCAAGGCACAAGGCACCCAACGCTAATCGTGCCATTCCTACCGATGAAGACAACTTTTTACTGATCGGCCGATTCCACGAAACCACACTGTCGAGCGCAAATACTCATCCGTTTTGCACGCTAGGATCGTGCTTGGCGCCGCGATTTTCGGGTCTTGCCCCAATGAGTCACCGCAATAACCGGCGAGTATTGCAGTTTGCGGCAAATCACCCATCCGAGCGTTGCCCAGCGGCGATCGGACGCTCGGGATCTATGGATCCGATTTCGGACACTGCCAAACATGTCAATTATCTTTGATGAGCAACTCGAAAGCGAGCATTACTTTTGGCCACTTACCATAATCACGACACGTGGATTCTCTAAGAACGCGTTTGGTTAGGAATCCACCGTTTCAACCGGCTCGGTAATAGGTTCGTGAGAAGAGATAGCGCGGCTCTTCTTGCGATTTCGATTCTCAAGCGCCGGCTCGGATTCACCGTACGCAATGTCGCTGTAGCCGCCTGAAGAGTAACCGTACGACCCATAACCATAGCCGTATCCCGAGGCGTAGTTTGACTGCTTGCGGCCGGGGACTGCGTTGACGACCACCCCAAGGCGCTGGGCACGCACGCGCCACAGCTCGTCTCTGGCAGCCAGACTCAGGCGGCGTGTCGACCGGTCGGCTCGCAGCACCAAGATGGTCGCTTCGGTCTGGGCGGCGATCACACGAGCATCCGCAACCGGCATCACCGGCGGCGCATCGATGATAATCTTGTCAAACTTGGTTCTCAGCGATTCCAGGAACTCGGCAAAGAAACCGTTATTCAGCAACTCGACCGGATTAGCAGGCCGCGAACCACAGGGCAGCAGGCTGAGCGTGCTGACCTCGGTTTCCAATATCAACTCTTCGGGCGGTTGGCGTTCAGCCAGCACTGCAGAGAGGCCACGTTCCGGGGTGAACTTGAAGATCTCATGCTGCTTGGGCTTGCGCATGTCGGCATCGATCAACAGCACGCGCTGATCCGCCTGCGCCATGACCAGCGCCAGGTTGCTGGCCACGGTGCTTTTTCCATCGCCGGGTGAGGGCGAAGTAACCGTAATGATGCTGGCTTCGTCGCGTGTGAGCCCGAAGTGGATCGCAGTTCGCAAAGTGCGAAACGATTCGGCGGCAACCGAATGCGGTTTTTCTACAACGATTCTACCGGTGAGGTGCCGATTGTCTCGATCATTGGAGATGGGCAGTGCACCAAGTACCGGCAACTGCAAAGCCGCACTAATCTCGTCAATGGATTTCAATCGATGGTCAAGCAGATCACGTAGCCAAGCCAGGCCAAAACCGCACAAACCTCCCAGAAAGGCGCCAATGGCCAAGAATCGAAGGCGGTTTGGATAGCTGGGCTCTAATGCCGGCAACGCGGTATCCATAACGCTAACGCTCATATCACCCACATCCACATTCCGAGTAAGTTCCACCTCGCTGATTCTAGAATCGAGAGCATCAACCTGCCGAGTCGTGCGTTCCACGTCAGCTTCCAACGTCGCCAGCTTTGCCGCGAGCAAATTGACTTCCATTGCACGCACGTACTCGGTATCATGACTCCGTTGTAATTCCTCACGCTGTTGTTCCAGCAGCTGGTACTCTTGGGCGATTCGCTCCACATACGCGGCTACAATCGTATCTTTGCGTTCCTCGATGGCGTCCTTTTGATCTGCCAGCCGCTGCGTCAAATCAGCCTTCGACTTCAACGCTAGCTTCACTCGGAAGTGTCCGTCTCCCCAGTTGGCGCGGAGGGCGTTGATTTCGCGGTCGACCTCTTGAATCTGCTGTTCGATGCCGAGCTGCAGCTGTTCTTCGACGCGGATATCCTGGGCCGCACTCCTCTGGCTACTCGCTAGTTCTAACAGGAAGGGGCGTAAACTGGGCTTCTCAAGCATGTCCTGAGTGCGATTGTGTCGAGCCTTCGCATCCAGCAACGCCAATTCTACGCGATCCAATTCCTCGGCAATCGCAGCGAAGCGCTTGCTGATCACGTTCTCTTCACCAACCTGCACTGCCAGTGCTTTGTGCATTTTTCGAAAATCCGCCAGACCGTCAATTCGTTCCTGTAATTCACGATCGCGTCGCCGCTTCTCGTCCAATAGAATCTCGAGTATGTCTTTGGTCTCGTCAGTTCGCTTTTCAGCATATTCGAAACGGTACGCCTCCACGATTGAGTTCACCAGCTGCGCAGCGTCGTTGCGATTGGGCAACTCGATATAGACATTGATTATGTCGTCCAGCTTGCCCACTTCGACCTCAAGTTCATTTCTCAGTAAGCCCACTGGATTCTCAACGACGCGCAACGTGTCGAGGTCCTTGTTTGCCGGGTCATCTGCGACGGCGGCGAGTACTTCAGTCGACCGAATCAACTCTGCTTGGGTGTAGAGGAAATTTTTGGAGCCGTTGCTTAGATCGAAATCACCGCTTAGAATCTTAGGCATATTTCGCTCGACATAGATTCGCGATACGCTCGTGTATCGTGGCTCAACACGTTGCAGTACGATCCACGCCACACCGATTCCAAGTAGGACGGTAAGCATCAATAACCATCGAGCCTGCCAGGCGACGGCCAGCAAATCGGTCTGCACTGTCCCAGTGTTGCTTTCGGGCGCACTGGGAACCAGATCGGGATCCAAAGGCGAATTAGCCTCGTATTCGACAAGCGACGACATCGGTGTGGCTTCCAAGGTGTAGCGTTCTCCAGCGGCTCGCCACCGAAAGATGGGGCGACACAAATTGGGGAGTCTTGATCAACCGCTCACGTGCAACCCCCATTCTATCCGCTGGGAGTGCATTCGTCCTGGTTCGCCAGGTTTTTCTTTCCTTTTTGTGGCGCCCGACAGATTCGATGGAGGTGTTTGTAGCAATGCTGCCGAAATAGCCGGTTGTGCCAAATGCGTGACTCGAAATATCGTCAGTTCAACTGTACGGATGGAATATTCCGGACGGTCATTACAAGCGCACGCCGAATCACCACTTACTGCTGACACTTTACCACAATTTCGGGCCTATAATTGGGAAGCAAACGTGGGCGGCGTAGGCATTCCATGCAGCTTGCAGGTGGGACCCCGGGCATGCGACCGCTCAGCCCCTGGGCTCGGTTGCAAGAAGCCAACCCTAGACTAAACTAAGTTAGATAATGATCTCCGTGAGCTGTAGCGTCAGCGATGGATCGGAAAAGGTGACAGACTTGCGGTAGCAAGCGTCCGTCGTTGGGGCAATCTCTGAGCACAATTCTGCTCCGACTGCATTGAAGTTACCCAATCAGACGGGCATAAGAGCAATAGCATTCCGGCTTTGGGGCATGTCACTGCGTGCACCCACGTGGACGGAGTCTAAAAAATTTGCGGCCTCCGCCTGTAACTAGCCCACCGAATTTCCGCCTCTGTCCCACGTCCCCGCAATCCAAACTAGATACACCGCATGTTACGTCTACAAGACAATCCCCCAATGGTGCACCCCGCCGGGCAGCCGCTGGAACGAGTTTCAGGATTGTGGACGGCAGCCTACTGCAAACCGCGACAGGAAAAGGCACTGGCGTGGGACCTCTATCGGCAGGAGGTCCCTTACTTTCTTCCGATGATCTACCGTGAGACCTCATCGGGCGGGCGTCGAAGGCGAAACCTCTATCCGATGTTCAAGTCCTACGTCTTTTTCGCCGGTGGGGAACGCGAACGGTTAGCGGCGGCAAAAACGAACCGCTTGTTGCAACTCGTGGAAATAGACCATGCAGGCCAAGCCAACTTCCGTCAAGAAATCGTCTCTCTCGAACTGGCACTCCGAGAATCGCCAGCTGAGATCAAGCTCTACCCACAACTCGCCACGGGACGAAGGGTCCTGATCACCGGGGGACCGATGAAGGGCGCCGAAGGAATCGTAATCAATTCGGACAATCCTACACGACTTTGGATTGGAATCACACTGATGGGGGCGGGCGCAACGGTGGAGATCCACGCCGATCTCGTGGAACCTGTTGCGGAAGAACTCAACCGTAGGCGGTCTACGAGCGGTTTCGAATTCCACGTCGACGGACAGCTGGTGCATTCACGGCAAATTATTCACAAGGCGTGATCATCACGCACGATTCAAACAGCATGTCCGACAAGAGAAAATTTTCCTCCACGAAGTCGGCTTACAGAGTCCATGGCTGATATTCGACCAGATCAACAACGACCTGCCCTTGGAGTCGCAACGACCAACGGAGCACCGGATGCTCTTGCGTGCACGGCTGTGGTCGGCCTAGGCTACGTCGGCTTGCCACTCTGTCTGCAATTCGCTCGCAGCGGCTATCGCGTACTGGGCTTGGACGTCGATGAGCAGAAAATCCAACACCTCAAGTGCGGCAAGTCCTACATCAGCCATATCCCGGCCGACGACATCGCGACGTTCGTCGAACAAGGCGTGCTGGACGCCTCGACCGATTTCCTACGTGTGGCCGAAGCCAGTGCCGTCATCATCTGCGTGCCCACGCCGCTGAGCAAACATCGCGAGCCCGACCTCTCCTACATCTTGGCCACCGGCTGTGCGATTGCCCCCCATTTGCAACCAGACACGCTGGTGGTTCTCGAGTCGACCACTTATCCGGGAACAACCGACACCGAACTGCTGCAAGTCTTGGAAGCTGGCTCCGGCATGAAAGCGGGCCAGGATTTTCATCTGGCGTTCTCGCCCGAGCGTGAAGACCCCGGCAACCCGAACAGCCATGTGGGCCGGATCCCGAAGGTGGTCGGCGGTCTTACCGAACAATGCCTGGAGCGCGCGGTCGAATTCTACTCGTCGGCCGTCGACGAGGTGGTGCCAGTCTCGTCCTGTCGCGCAGCCGAGGCGACCAAGCTGCTAGAGAACATCTATCGCAGTGTAAACATCGCACTGGTTAACGAACTAAAGGTCATCTACGCGGCCATGGGGATCGACATTTGGGAAGTTATCGAAGCTGCCCAAACGAAGCCGTTCGGATACCACGCGTTTTACCCCGGCCCGGGTTTGGGCGGGCATTGTATTCCGATCGATCCGTTTTACCTCACTTGGAAAGCCCGCGAGTACGGACACAGGACCCGCTTTATTGAACTGGCCGGCGAGATCAATACCCGCATGCCACACCGCGTGGTGGGCATCGTGGGCGAAGCGCTGAACTCGCACCAGAAAGCGATTAATGGTAGCCGAATTCTCATCGTCGGCCTCGCCTACAAGCCCAACGTTGGCGACGAACGCGAGTCTCCCAGCTTTACGTTCCTGGAAGAGCTAACCGCCAAGGGCGCGACTGTCGACTACTATGATCCTTACGTCCCTGAGATCGGCCCCACCCGCGCCCATGCCGAGTGGGCGGGTAAGCGTTCGATCGAATGGATAGAAGAGCAGCTCCGCACTTACGACGTGGCACTGATCAGCACCGATCACGATTGTGTCGACTATCGGCAGTTGGCTGAGTATTTGCCACTCATTGTCGATACTCGCAACGCGATGCATGAGATCATTCCAGACTCTGATCAGTTGTGGCAGGCTTAGCCTGTTACAAACTGTGCTCTGGGCACTGCAATAAACCTGATTATCTGCGGCGATTGTAAGGCAACTTAATCTAAGTGAAAAGCGCAAGATAAAAGGCCATACCGAAAGTTGCAGGCACGAACAAGTGATTAAAGCGGCATCTGAAAACGGTAAAGCACTTACTCTGGTGTGCCTCCTCACACTTGGGTATGTACCTTTACTAACACTTCACTTTTGGCAACTGTGGCGGCAACCGCAGTATCAGTACTTTCCGTTTGTGGCAGCGGCTGCTGTATTCCTGACTTGGAACCGTATCGGCACGTCTTCAACTGAGGAGCGGCAGGAACTCGGGTCAAAGATCGACCTCTACCTCGGGCTATCTTTCGCTTGGATAACTCTTGCGATCGCAACATTCTTGCTCTCGCCATGGTTCGCGATGTTTTCCTTTATCTTCTTACTCGGAATAGCAATCCGCTACATAAAACGAGCATATGGATTAACAAACGCTTTCGGAATCTGGTTGACGCTCTGGCTGCTGTTGCCGCTGCCGCTAACTTACGACCAGAAATTGGTGCAGTGGCTGCAGAGTTTGAGCAGTCAGTTCAGCAGCCAATGGCTCGACATGTGTGGCGTATTGCATGTGATGTCTGGAAACGTCCTTCGAACTGCTGACAAGCAGTTCTTTGTTGATGAAGCATGTAGCGGCATTATTTCCGTGATGTCTATCATAGCCTGCGCAACGATCCTCTCGGTCTATAAGAATCGGGCCTATCTACATTTTGTTTTGAACGTGGTCATGGCGCCAGCATGGGCAATGACAATGAACATCGGAAGAATTACACTAATTGGAATATCCCACTACTACTTTGGCTGGGACCTATCCACTGGTTTAGCACACGATCTGCTAGGACTGGCCCTTTTCCTCTGTACGTTCGGACTACTGGTCAGTGCGGACTGTGCCACCGAAGTTGCGCTGGCGCACATTGAGTGGCATCAGGTGTTGGACCGTCCTGGCGTACTTGTGAGAGGATTTAACCGCCTCGTATCTGTGGGAGATCCGCGCAAGGCCTTGGAGGAGTAAACTCTTGACTGCCTCATCAGTGAAATGGTTAAAACCACTGGCCTTAAGTTTGCCGTTTCTTGCCCTTGGGCTCTTGCAGCTCGTGCCGTATCTCGTTGCCCGTGAGCACTCAGCCATGGGCCAGGAGGCCATTCAGCGGGCAGATCGTATTGCTGCAAATCAACTCGACAATCTATCGAATGGGTGGAAAACCATCGGCTTTGAGGCTGTAGAACGATCCGAGGACGCCCCTGAAGGCCGCCACTCGCGAGTATTTGAGCTATACTGTGATGCCACTGCCGCCGAATCTCGCGTTTCGTTGGATTATCCTTTCATCATGCGATGGCACAATTTAACGGGTTGCTATGAGTTCACTGGCTGGGAATGTATTGGCCAGAAAGTGATTAGCGCCGACGATCATCAATGGCCCTATCTCATTGTGCATCTCCGCGACAACCAGTCTCGCCGAGCGACCCTTTTCTACAGTTTGTTTGATCCCGACGGGGTCGGCATCCAGCCACCCGAGATGGACGCTCTTCGAAACATTTGGCATCGGCTACAAAAAAAGACGAATAGCTTCGGCTTGCTTCCGACCTATTTCCAAGTGCAGTTATTCTCACTAGGAATGAGCAATGAGGAAGAACTCCTTAAAACATTCTTGGAATGCCGCGAGCGAATTCGTGGGGCAGTGAGCGGCTCCACAGATACTAGATTTACCTTAGAACATAGCCCAAAAGACGCCAAATAGACATCGGAAATGGACTCTGTGTCGGTGTTTCAGTTTCGGCTGTCATATAACCCAAGCATTTGCTCAATGCCGCTGCACCCGAGAGCAAATGCAATGACGACCACCTCGATGCCGCGACGAAAGACCGCCGATATGGCAAATCGAAGTTCCGCTCCCGAGTGAAACAAGATTTCTAAACGCTAGTTACTTGGTCTCCGCGATTATCTACAAATGAAAGCGGCTTTAGTTTCACTTAGAATTGCAATGACCAACTGGATCGTGCGCTTAACTTCCGATATCCAGGAGCCACTAGCGTAATCGATGACGGTTGAAAAACCAGCTTCGCAACGTTCCCTTGGAGACCGTGTCACTTCTGGAGTCGCTTGGAGCGGTATCGGCAATCTATTCGCCAAGGCCCTATCCGCCGCAACTCAGATCTACCTCGCGTGGCAATTGAGTCCCGAGGACTTCGGCCTGGCGGCAATCGCGCTGTCCCTTACGGGAGTAACACAAGTCCTGCGCACAAGCGGGCTCCACGTGTTGCTGGTACGTTCACCTGCCCGCGGTTGGTTGCGCACGGCCTCCCAGGCCTTCTACATCGCCCTGTCAGTAAACTTGCTGTTATTTATCGCTGTTGGGCTTAGCTCATGGTCAATAGCGAGTTTCTATGGCGAACCGCGCATCGTACCTCTCATATGGATAGCCGCCGCCGTATTTCCTCTGGAACAACTTTCTCTTGTGGAATCTGCATGGCTCGTACGCAGAATGCGGTTTGGGAGGCTGACTCTTATTAACTCCGCTCAAATGCTAGTGCGTTCTCTCGGCCAAATCACACTCGCATCGCTTGGCTTTGGCGTGTTTTCTTTGATTCTTCCCACGTTCCCAGCCGTGGCGGTTCGCGTCATTGCGAACCGCCTTTCAACACCGCGACTACCACTCCAGGGCCCCAATCCAACTACCTGGCTGCCCATGTGGCGCGACACGCTGATCCTCAATGCCAACAGTCTGCTCAACATACTTAGTAAGCATGGCGCCATCCTGTTGGTATCACTTGGCTTCGGCGCGTCTGCGACCGGATTGTTTTTCTGGGCTCACTCGCTTTCCTCACAGGTGGTCTACCTACTCTCGAGTTCACTCAATGGGGTTTTCCTATCGACGTTCTCGCAGGTCAACAGCAATCCCTCGCGCCAAGGCGATCTCTACTCAAAACTAACGGGCACAACGACAATGCTGATTCTTCCCGCTTGTCTACTACAGGGCCTGCTAGCAGAAGACCTATTTGCGCTCTTACTTGCCCCCGAATGGTCCGCTGGATCGCCGATTTTCGCCATCCTATCCCTCGGCCTGATTGGCGAATCTTATCGGACGACGTCTCGCAGCCTGCTGATTTCAAAAGGCTACTACCAATTGCTACTGTTAGGAAACTTCTTCAATGCCGTAGCACCATTGTCCACCGCCATCTTCACCCTCGGAAGCTCGAACTTGACGTGGCTCGCTTTTGGATTCGCCATTGGAAATATCCTAGGTTCATCAGTGCTCACGTATATTGCGATAATCCATCTGCCACAAAGAAAACGCCTTGTAGCCCGCAAGGTATTCTGTTTGTCGTTAGCCGGTATTCTTGCTTTAACCGCTACAGTTCTAGTTCGTTTCGTCGTGGACGCGTTCTGGCCTCGCCTGCTTGCCAGCGGAGCTACGTTTATGATCGCGTACATGGCTGCCGTCCGTCTATTCTGCGCTGAGGACTTCCTGCTCGTGGTAGATCGCATCTCCCGTTTCGCCCGCTTACCAGCGATTTCCACTGCAGCACGATAATGGACGCAGCAGCCGCGCATCAGAAATTCAGGACTAGCGAGAAACAATCGAGACCGAAGAGTCTTGTGCTGTCTGACGTAGTACTGCGACATCGCCGGCAAAGCGGCCGTACTAGCTTCCTAGTATTGCAACTGTTTAACATTGGCCTTCTCATGCTGGTCTCTGAGAAAGTATCTGCGTTTTGGTTGTGCGTTAACGGAATAGTTACTGCTGCTTTGTACGCGAAGCTAATTCTCAACGAGTTTCGCTGTTCGCGAGAGCAAATTCAACCTTTCGTTGCCTATCTGGCATCTGGGGTGATGCGACTAGGTATCGGCACTTGCTGGGCATCTGCAGCATACGGCTCCGGGCACTTACATGCACTTCGCTTTGGTCCTCAATCCACAGATGAGTATCTAATGGAAGGGCAGCTAATTCTAACCCTCGGGGATTGGTGCATTGTTCTTGGTTGGACGCTTTGGGAGGCTTGGAATCTGCCTCGCCAGCCGGCCAAAGTTCGAGCTCGCCATGATCGACAAGTTCGAAGTCCCGTTTCGATGAGGGTCGCCATTGCTACTCTTGCGTTCGGCTGGCTGGTCAAGCTAATGGTGGCTGTAGGAATTCCACTGTTCAGCTTGGGCAATTTCGTGTCGCTATTTGTGCGATTTTCTAGTCCTGCCGCCATCTATTTGCTCTATCTGAATATCCAAGCACTGCCGAGCGCCGCCAGTCAACGTTACTATCTAATGCTTGTTGCAGTGCTACTAGTTGAAGGCATCTTGGCGCTATCAAGTTACATGAAGTCTGCAACGTTGGTTCTTATCATTGCCGTGGGGCTCTGCATCACCCACGCGACAATTAAACGGTATCGAGAAAAGCAAAGTCTTTTTTCTCCAAGAGCGGTGCTGGTAGGATGTCTTTTCGCATTCTTTGTAGTTTTGATTCTGTTCCCTTTTTCCCAGATTCGCAGAAGCTCCGCGACAGTTGCATCTGATGGCTTGGAGAAAACTTTCGGTGTGAGCGTAGCTTATGCCTTGGAAGAAGCTTGTTGGGCAGCAATCCCAGGCACTTCCGAATTTGAAGAAATGCATCGCTTCCCGGAATCTGGAGCCTGGGCATTCCTTGCGCGCCAATCTGATGTCCCGGAAGTTAGCTGGTCGGCCAAATTCGCCGATAGATTTGGCACTGTAAGTGGAATGTTTGTACAGGATTCCGTGAAGAACTTCATCCCTCGCTTCCTTTGGCCTGAGAAACCACCGTACTATCCAGGTCGCAAAATATCTGTCATGAATGGATTCTCAGACTCTGTCGAGACCGCGACAACCTCGACTGGAATTGGTGGCATCGCATCAAGTGCAATACTAAACTACAACTACTATGCGCTTGTACTCTCTTGCCTGTTGGTAGGCTTTATATTTGCCGCATATTCAGCTTGTGTTGCTCGTCGTGTTCACACAAATCCTTTCGCGACGATTCTGTTTCTCGCGATTACGACAAAAGCAGCATCACACTTCGACAATGTCTTTGATTGCGGCCTGGATCTGTGTGTGTATTGGCTCATTGTGTATTTGCCGATGTTGTGGGCCTCTAATCACATCTTCGACGGTGGCGCGAATAACAGACGGCACCTGCACAACTAACCAGCAAGCATGTACTCAAATCGCAACTATATACTACTTGGTAAACTCTATCCCGTCGTACTTCAATCAGCATAGACTTATAACCGCCACCACAAATGCCAGAAGCAAATAGTGTCACACCGATCGAGTTCCACCCTTCATTCCGCCCTAGGATCGCGCGGGCGTTGCGATTTGGTCGTAAGCTTAAAGGATGGCGCAGAGTAGTTAACTTTATTGCTGGTGAGCCGACGAAAACTAGCTTTACTGTCAGAAATAGTACTGGTTGGTTTTCAGGGTCACTAGATTCGTTAATCGAGCGTCAGGTATATTTGTTCGGGGGCTACGAGGAAGACATGATTGCTACATTCCGTCGACTCTTCCCACGTCCTAGACGCCGATGTCTGGTGGATGTTGGTGCTAACGTCGGCACCCATAGCCTCGCCTTTGCTCGATTTTTTGACAATGTGGTTAGCTTTGAACCGAACTTCCAAATCTATGAGTCACTGAAACGCAACTTGAGCCTTAACCCGAACGCAAATGTCACCGCTCTTAATTATGGGCTCGGCGATTCAAATGAATGCCGAGACTTTTTTGGCGTGCATAACGGCAATGCGGGTTTGGGAACTTTCTTAGACAAAGAGCAATACGATCAGCCGTTGAAAAAAATTGGGGAGTTCCAGATCCGTCGAGGAGATGATGTTCTGCCCACACTGATCGGACGTGATGAACGAATAGATGCCATTAAGCTGGACATTCAAGGGTTCGAACCCCTTGCATTGAGGGGAATGAGAAGTATCCTCTCGTGCCATCGCCCTATTGTTTGGGTTGAAGTAGGTAACGGAACAAATCTTGTTCTTAATGAGGCCGCCTCGTTTGCATCCCTCTTTCCGTATCCAGTGCGTGCATTTGCCTTCCGCACAAGCTCAGTATTGCTTAGAGCCACAACTAGCCTCATGCCTATCGCCTCGACCGACGAAACACGAGGGAATATTGTGGTCTGCCCAGAAGAACTCACATTGCCAAGTGGTTTTTTGTAATCCATTTAGCAGTCATTATTGTCAGTGATCGTTTTAAGTTCGTCTAATGGTCCAAAGGCGAGTTTACCGAGACGCGGGAAGAAAACTGATTTATACAACGGACGAAGACGAGCTCTAACTGTGATCCATAAGAATCTACGCATCTTTATGCATCACAAAGTTCTATTGACATTGTTCCTCTCTAAATCGCTCGATGAACAACCCCGCATTATCGGCCCCTAACACCAACGTGTGTTTAGACCCACACACTACCAAGAGCACCATGCTCTTCGTTGGCCACCAATGGCTTGGTAGCAACTCACGCGCTCTAGCCATGGCATTTCGCGATTGTGGATGGATTGTTGACATCATTGATCCGTTACAATACGTTCCACGCACAACCACTCTTGCATCTAAATTGGTTAGGAAAGTATCGCGTAGCATACTACAACAGAGCTTGAGCGAAGCCATGCGGAACCGTGTAGCTCTCAATCAGCCGGACGTTCTCTTCGTTTATAAGGGCTCAGAAGTCACGCCATCATCACTAGAGCAAATGCGTTCACTGGGAGTGCATACGGATTTGTTCTACCCAGATGTCAGCCTGCATACCCATGGGCGAGATATTCCCTTGAGCGTTCAGCATTACGATACGATATTCACGACTAAGAGTTTTGGAGTATCTGACCTAAAAGCACTTGGAGCTCGAAGAATTGAAGTGGTTTTACATGCGAGCGACCCAGACTTGCATCGTCCACTGAGCAATTCTCTGCTCCCAAACGAGTTTACTTGCGACGTGTCTTTCATTGGCACTTGGTCACCACATAAGGAGAAGTTACTTTCGGATTTAGTTGCAAGGACTCCAGATTTACGGCTCAAGATCTGGGGATCTCAATGGGAGAAATGTAATACTTCAAACATTGAGCCGCATCTAGAGCACCGCCCTCTGTTTGGTGATCTCTACCCAGCTGCAATCCAATCAGCAAAGATCAACCTCGGCTTGCTCTCAGAGCAGCGATATGGAGCATCTAACGGTGACCTGACTACTTCAAGAACTTTTAATATCCCCGCATGCAAAGCGTTTATGATTCATGAACGGAACGACGAGGTGCTAGCTTGCTTCGAGGAAGGCAAAGAAATTGAATGTTTCGGTGACACTGACGAATTGGCAGAAAAGATCGCCTACTACCTTAAGCACGATTCCAAGCGCGAAGAAATCGCCGCAGCAGGTTACCAGCGGTGTGAACGCGAACACCGTTATCATCATCGCGCCGCTAAGATGACTGCACACATTCGGTCGCTCACCGGATGATGCCGAGTTCAACACTGACCGTACTGACTTGAATCACAAGCCACGAATTGCGCTGGTTGTCTCTCACCCAATCCAGCACTTCTGCCCTCAATACGCGAGTCTTGCAGACTGCGGACTTGTTGACTTCCATGTGTTCTTCGGGTCGACCAAAGGAGCCAAACCTTACGATGACAGGAATTTTGGCACCACCGTTCACTGGCCCAATATGAATCTGGACGCCTTTCCGCACACGTTTCTCTCGGATGTGCCACTTTCCAGCGATCGCTCGCTCGATGACCCAAAAATCATTGACGAATTAGAGAAGTTCCAACCTGATGTTGTCATCGGCTACGGTTACGTCCAAAAAATGCAGCAACGAGTCAAAAAGTGGGCAAAACAGCACAAGAGTGTGCATGGTAGAAAAATACTCTACTACTATATCTCCGATAGCGAGATGCATCATCATGAGAGCTGGCTCAAGAGATCACTCAAATCGCTGTATCTTCCCCGGTACTTCAGCGGGATCGATCGATTCCTGTCCGTGGGCAATTCTAATGAGTTCTACTACAAAAAGCATGGCGCGAACACCGACAGTATCACTCGCATGCACTTTTCGATTGACCTAAAACAGTACTCCCTAGCCTATCAGGAACGCGTGACGCTCCGAGCAAACGCTCGCCGCGATCTTGGCTTGCGCGATAACGACTTTACGTTGCTGCAAGTCGGAAAGCTTGTCGAGTGGAAGCGGCAACGAGATGCAATGGACGCGGTTGCGAAACTACCTGAATTCCTGAATGCGAGGCTTATGCTTGCTGGCAGCGGCCCCGATGAGACGGCGTTAAAGGCTCGAGCAGCGCAACACGCGGCAGGCAAGACGCACTTTCTCGGATTCGTTTCGCCCACCGAGTTGCCCGCCTATTATGCTGCTGCTGACGCCTACGTTCATTGCTCTTCGCATGAACCTCACTCACTCGCGATTAGTGAAGCAATCTACATGGGGCTGCCTGTGCTGGTAAGCCATTCTTGCGGCAGCTACGGGCCCTACGATGATGTGCGTCCCGGCAGCAACGGCTTCGTATTTCGTACTGGTGACCTTGCTGACCTTTGCAAGAAGATCGAGCGACTTGCAATCGATCCGGATCTTTGCCAGCGGTTTTCCCGAAGTTCCCATGACTACGCGGTTGAAGCACAGAGAAGGGCTCACGGGCAGTTTCTGGTTGAAGCACTAACTGCAGATGGCCTGCTTTGAAAAAAGTCGTTCATTTCCATAGGAAGCCGTATCCTGGTGCTTTCAGCATTGAAGGGCTGTTTTCTGCAATACGCGAGACGCTGTTAGATCTTGGATGCGAAGTCGAATTAGCCGTCGCCCCATGCAGCAGTCGTGGTCTTTTTGATCGATTATCCAACTTGCTCTGGGCACGTAAGCAACGTGGCGAAGTCAATCACATCACCGGAGACATTAATTATCTGACGTTGGTCTTGCCGAGATCTCGGACGGTTCTGACCATTCACGACCTGAATACTTTACATCGATTACGGGGTGTGAAGCGGTGGATCTATAAGACGTTGTGGTTTTCCCTGCCAATTCGCTACTCATCGATTACGACTGTCATTTCGAACGAAACAAAACGTGCAGTGCTTGCGGAGTTTACTCTTGAAGAGCAGCGTATCGTCGTCATACCCAACGCGGTCTCACCGACGTACAAGCCTTGCCCAAAGGACTTTAATGCTGAACGGCCGCGAATCTTGCAAATAGGCACCAAACGAAACAAAAACTTGCTGCGGCTAGTCGCCGCATTAGAAGGCATCAAGTGCCATTTGCACATCATTGGCACTCCGGACGATGAAGCAACCGCCGCAATCAGCAAGAGTGGCATTACATGCACCTTGGACTCCAACCTGACGGAGGAGGAAATGTGCGATGCTTACCGAGAAGCAGACATCGTAAGTTTTGTTTCGACTGCTGAAGGTTTCGGCATGCCCATTATCGAATCGCAGTATATTGAACGTCCAGTCGTCACTAGTAACGTCTCGTCTATGCCGGAAATTGCCGGGAATGGCGCTTGCTTGGTCAATCCGTATGATGTCGCCGATATCCGACGTGGCTTTCTTCGAGTAGTAAGGGACGAAGCGTACCGTAAGCAACTGATTGAAGCGGGGCGACATAACCGCAAAAACTTCGATCTCGAAACGGTGGCCAAGTTATACTTGCAGTTGTATGAACGGATCAGCACAGACGTCAAAGACAGAATCGCTTGAAGCTGCTTCTGCTCGCACGCAAGAGCGAGTCACGAGCAGCCTGCAAATCCTGAACTTTCGCAACCTTTACGGTAGCGGTCTGACTGAGTCCGTGCCTGCCTTGTGCAACGGGCTAGCAGGCTTAGGTGCGCTTGTCCGATTGTTCGTCAATAGAGCAAGACCGGAGTGGCGGCAGCAACAGTTCGAACTGCATGAAGTTCCTGCTCAACGATACTTCGAGTACTTAGGCTTCAGTGAGACGTACCGACGTTGCCTATACCAAAATGCCGCGAACATTGACATTGTTCATTGCCACGACATGTGGACGATCCATGCTTTGTACGCGGCCAGAGCTGCGCGACGAAATCGGTGCAAGTTCGTTGTTTCACCTCGAGGCACACTTTTTCCTTCGGCATTTAGACGCGCGCATTGGCATAAACAGTTGCTTTGGCACGGCTTCCAGAGGGCCAACTTAGCCAAAGTGGATTGCTTACACGTCACGTCAGAAGCCGAATACGAAGTCGTGCGTTCCCTGGGATGCAAGCAACCTGTGGCTGTCATTCCCAACGGCGTCACCGTGCCGCAATTCACCTCGAAGGTGCACGAACGTCAACAGCATAGCCACAAAGTGCTGCTGTATTTTGGAAGAATTCACCCCATTAAAGGATTGGACAATTTAGTGCGAGCTTGGAAACTCGTTCATCACGCCTTGCCTGAATGGAAGTTGCGTATAGTTGGCCTTGATGAGGGTGGGTACACGTTGCAGCTGAAGAAGCTTGTAGCTGCGCTAGGCATGAGTGCGGTAAGCTTTGATGATCCAGTATTTGGAGATGAGCGGTTTCAGCTATATCGAGAAGCCAATGTATATGTGCTTCCGTCGCGGTCGGAGAACTTCGGAATCACTGTGGCGGAAGCACTCGGTTGTGAACGCCCTGTAATAGCCAGCCAAGGAACTCCATGGGCCGACCTAGTCTCGCGTGGCTGCGGCTGGTGGGTTAATGCCAATACAACCGCCTTGGCAGATTCGATCTTGCTCGCATGCTCTCAGTCGGATCAGACATTGCGACAAATGGGACAACTTGGCCGAAAGTGGATTGAAGAATGCTTTCAATGGGAAGTGGTCGCAAAACAGACACTGCATGTATACGAATGGTTAACAGGCAAAGCGGATCGCCCACCTTTCGTCCGTGCCGACTAATGAAACTCCATCCAATCTGCATTTCATCTGCCGGGAGCATGGCACCTCTGGCGCTCCATACGCAGTCATGTCCAGAGTTTCCTTGATTATCTTGTAGAAATTGGGCCAACACTTCTGTTCGAACCGGCGTACCTATCAAAACCAGTTGCGATTACAAGCGTTTCCTGCTGACGGTCAACAGGCTGCCAAGTTGCCCAAACTCAGGATTTTCTACGCGATTGGTCGAAGAAGCTTCTGAATGGCCTTAGTCGGCAACAATGCATTGCGGTATCGTGGGGCGAAAGCTGGCTATCGCTTGTCGATTCACTTTTCCAAAATCACCGAAGATCCCGAGAAAAACACCCTTGGTGATTATGTCGAGCTCGGACCCGGCGCCCCCATTTTGGCCGCTGGCAGTGTCAGTATTGGCGAAGACCAAGGCAGACAAAATCAATCAGGTGCTACCAAGAATCAATAAAACAGAAGGCGTGCATACAACTACTCATGCAGTGCGAGCGAACCTCAAAGCCGTTACATTCCGATAGCTGCGACGCGAGTTTCAAGCAGCAGCACTTCGACTTCGACTGAATATCTGTTCTCGCACGTACTGCTATGCAAGAAATCTACCACTACGTGCGAGCATCGTGGCGAACGCATTTCCTGACGGCCCAACCGCTCATCATGAACATGAAGAATAGAAATGCAGATGGCTCTGGGATGGCAACGGCGGAAAAGCCTACGGTCAAATCATCTATGGCGAGGGCAGCGTCCGATC
The DNA here is from genome assembly GCA_028285205.1 of Bythopirellula sp. GTDB lineage: Bacteria > Planctomycetota > Planctomycetia > Pirellulales > Lacipirellulaceae > Bythopirellula. The sequence continues at coordinate 43,186 of JANQQA010000252.1, forward strand.
CGGCGATGTCACCATCATACCACCTTAACGCGATGTATTCGCCATCGGGTACGTTTACAGTAATGACATCGCTGATCGATTCCTCATTCTCGAACTGTCCCGCATCGAAGAAAGGTGGTGTCCCAGGCGGAATCGGAGATGTGAATGACAGATTTGTGAACGCAGTCCAGCCTAGAGGCGTGGCACCAGAAGCAGGCAATAGGTCGGTAATCTCGGTCGACGATGTAGTGTAGGAAAAGTGTAGTGTCTCCGCTATTGTCGAGGATTTTCTATACTGCTCCCCTTGATAAGCAACATCTAATTGGGTGATGGTCGCTCCCGTGTTGTTTTGAAATACGATGCCCCACGCTAAATGAGCAACTGACCCACTAGCACTCGTATTATCAGAGACACCACCCATGGCACGATCCGAGAGTGGATCGAGCGGTGGCCCAATCGCTAAAGAATACGGGCCGCTGTTAAGTGGGACTGAACCCCGATACGTCAGTGCGCCTAACCCATTTTGCCAGTACCATCCTGGACTACCGCTGCTCGACTCGAAAGCTTGGTCGTCCGTCCAGGAGTTGGTTCCACTCTTGTTGAGATAATCGAAGTTATTCGTGTAGTCGTTCAGGTCGCTCAACACGAGCGCCGACCTAGCAATTGAGAGCTCAAAGTTGAAAATTAGCGCGGCAAAGAAACAGACCCGAGAGACCGGCATGGCAAATGACTCTTGCGATGACTGACGAAGAGGGGTCCGTCCACAGATCCTAATCCATGGCATGAGTATAGCCTTATGAATCCGATTGGCAAGCCACTGCAAGGCATTCTATCGCCCAACACCTATGCACTGTTTTGCCCTAATAGCGCAACCACACCTAAGTACCTTCATACCAGACATTTAGACTACCCGTCACTCTACAACTCTGGTCCCGCAGACGACACGATTCGGCGTTTTTTCAGACGCGGCATTGAAGCTTAAACCCTAGATCAATCCTTTTTTGAGAAGTCAATGAAGCAAATCCTTCAGCATCTCGGTTCCGGCGAGACGATGCTCGTGGACGTGCCCTGCCCTGGACGTCGCGCGGGGTACGCCCTGTCAGAGACCACCCGATCGCTTGTGTCGCTGGGGACTGAGAAGATGCTGATCGATTTTGGCAAAGGCAACTTGCTCGCCAAAGCGCGGTCGCAGCCGGACAAGGTGAAGCAGGTCCTGCAGAAGATCAAAACCGACGGGCTGCTCACCACCATCGATGCAGTGCGAGCCAAGCTCGACGCGCCGATTCCGCTGGGTTACTGCAATGTGGGTCAAGTGCTGGAGGCGGACGCGTCCAGCGGCTTTCCCACAGGTACTCGCATCATTAGCAACGGTCCGCATGCTGAAGTGGTCGCGGTGCCGGAAAACCTCACGGCGCGCATCCCTGAAAACGTCACTGACGAACAAGCCGCTTTCACGGTGGTGGGAGCGATTGGCCTCCAAGGTATTCGACTGTTGCAGCCTACCCTTGGTGAGCGCATCGTTGTCAGCGGCTTGGGGCTAATTGGATTGCTGTCAGTCCAGATTCTGCGTGCCCATGGATGTCAGGTCATGGGCATCGACTTCGATGCGCGCAAGTTGAAACTCGCGCGGCAGTTTGGCGCAGAAACTGTTGATCTGTCCGCTGGCATCGATCCCGTCGCAGCGACTCAAGAATGGACGCACGGAGTTGGTGTCGACGGAGTGCTGATTACTGCTTCGGCCAAAGGCGACGAGCTGATCCATCAAGTAGCCAACATGTGCCGCAAACGTGGGCGGATTGTACTGGTGGGAGTCGTCGGGCTCAATCTGCAGCGTGCCGACTTTTACGAGAAGGAACTGTCGTTCCAAGTATCTTGCTCATATGGTCCGGGTCGGTACGACGACAACTTCGAAAAACGTGGACTCGACTATCCGATTGGGTATGTACGCTGGACTGAGCAACGAAACTTTCAGGCAATCCTACAATTGCTGGCGGACGGCAAACTCAATGTCCAGCCTCTGATCACGCACCGATTCCGGTTTGACGATGCTCTGCAGGCGTACGCCACGGTCAGTGATCCCAAGGCGCTCGGGCTGCTGCTGGACTATGGTGAGGCGGAAGGGTCTGGATCGGAGAAGCTTGGACAGAGTATCCCTACGACGGCAAACGGTCCGCTCGCGATACCTGCCGTCGGCGATCAGGTGCGCGTTGCGTTCATTGGTGCAGGAGGGTTTACGACACGCACCCTACTACCCTCACTACCCAGCGATTCCGTCGAGCTGCGCACAATCGTCAGCAACCAGGGCGTTTCGGCTGCGCACGCGGCCAAGAAGTTTGGCTTCCGCTCCGTAGCCAGTGATCCCGCAACTGTGCTGGCCGACGAGGAAGTTGATGCCCTATTCATTACAACGCCGCATCACATGCACGCCTCGATGGTCTGCCAGGGTCTGGCAGCGAACAAACATGTGTTTGTCGAAAAGCCACTGGCGCTCGACGAGGATGAGCTGCGGCGTGTGCAGCTGGCTGCGGAAGAACACCCGTCGTGCATGCTGATGGTCGGTTTCAATCGGCGTTTTTCTCCTCACATGCAAGCTATGCAGCAGTGGCTGAATGCAACCCCGACTACCAAAGCGATTGTCATCACGGTCAACGCCGGCGCTATTCCTGCCGATCACTGGACTCAGGACCCGGCCGTTGGCGGGGGGCGTATTCTGGGCGAGGCGTGTCACTTCGTGGACCTGGCACGTTATCTGGCCGGCGCGCCGATCGAGTCGACTGCCGGTTTTGCGGTGGGAGGCAATGGCGGCCGACTGGGCGATTGCGCGTCAATCCATCTAGGCTTCTCGGACGGATCAATCGCGACAATTCATTATCTATCCAACGGCAGCAAAGAGTTCCCCAAGGAGAGGGTCGAAGTCTTCGCAGGAAGTCGCGTGGTCGTGTGCGATAATTTTCGCAAGACCCGAGAGATCGGCGGGCGCGGACGCAAACTGAGCACGCGCGGCCAGAACAAAGGCCATCGGGAGGAACTGGCTGAATTCGTCCGTGCCCTCCGGTCGGGCGACGCATCCCCCATTCCGCTAGCGGAGCTGCTCGAGGTCACCCAGGCAACCATTGAGGCTAACGAGCAGATATGCTCCCAAATCAGCCCTGGAGTGGGATAGCCCCTCCCCGGGAATCCCCAAAATCACGCATCACGGAGTCGAAGGGACCGAAAAATCCACCTCCGCCCACTTGGTTGCCAAGTTGACGTAAGCCTCAATTCCGCGCGTGGCGGGCGGACAGCCGCATCGGGGCAGCAATTTGACGGTACTTCTTCACGTGCTTATAGTGGAGGCTATCTCCGCAGTGGTGCTGAGGGCCAAACCGCCCACCTCCACGACTTGCGGAGCATCGCCGCATTTCAGGGGAGGCGAAATGGGCTGGGGTTCTCGGGCGAAGCCGCAGCTGTGAGACAGCGAGATTTGCTAACTGGGGCGACACAGCGATAGAGGATTCCCTTCAAGTTCAGGGCACCGGATGAAGATTCTATTTTTCTCTCATTACTTCCCACCGGAAGTGAATGCGCCGGCGAATCGCACTTTCGAACACTGTCGGCGCTGGGCAGCAGACGGACACGACGTGACCGTCGTGACGTGCGTGCCGAACTGCCCAGACGGTGCAGCTTACGAGGGCTATCGTAATCGCTTCCGTCGCCAGATTGAGATGGTCGAAGGGGTGCGAGTGGTGCGGGTCTGGAGCTTTCTTGCTCGCAATGCCAGATCGAACCGGCGAATTGTCAACTATGTTAGCTACTTGGTGACCGCGGTCTGGGCGGCGCTGTGGCTAAAGAAACCGGATTTGATCGTTGCCACCTCGCCGCAGTTCTTCTGTGGCTGGGCGGGAGTGTGGGCTTCGAGGTTCAAACGCGTCCCGTTCGTGTTGGAAATCCGAGACATCTGGCCCGAGTCGATTGCGGCAGTGGGTGCGATGCGCAACGGCAAGCGAGTCCGCTTCTTGAAATGGTTGGAAAAGCGCATGTATCGCGCGGCTGATCATATCGTGGCAGTCGGGACCGGCTATCGTGATCAAATCGCACCTAAGGTTCCCGAAATGCGGGAACAGATCAGCGTAATCCCCAACGGTGTCGACGGCGATTCATTCCAACCACAGCCGGCCGACGACCAATTCCTGAAGCAGTACGGTTTGCTGGACAAATTCGTCTGCAGCTACGTCGGTACCACGGGCATGGCCCATGGGCTCGATGTCGTGGTTCGTGCCGCGAAGCGACTGAAGGAAGCGGGTCGAGAAGACATTGCATTCATGATTGTTGGCGATGGTGCCCGCCGCGCAGCATTGCAAGAGCAGGTTGTCGCTGAGGGAGTTGAGGACTACGTAACTCTGACCGGGCGGCTTCCTAAGGAGCAAATGGCGTCTGTCTTGGCTAGCAGTGACTGCTGCCTGATTCATCTGCGCAAGACCGAGCTGTTTGCCACCGTCATTCCGTCCAAGATCTTCGAAACAATGGCCATGCAGCGCCCAATCATCATGGGCGTACAAGGCCCTGCTCGCGACATCGTCATGGAAGCGAGCGCGGGCGTACCCATGACGCCGGAGTCCGACGAGGAGCTTTTTCAGCATGTGGCCACTCTGGCGGACGATCGCGATGCCGCCGTCGAAATGGGTATGGACGCCCGGCGATTTGTTCTGGAACACTACAATCGCGACGACTTAGCGGCAGAATACTTGAAACTGCTACAGCGTGTGGCCGGGGAACCTGGTAGTCTACCGGCAAATGATGGTTCGCCAGAAGCACAGGAATCCTCCTACGCGATTATCTGGCGGCAGGAACATGAATCAGCTAAACAGCCTGTGTAGCTCTCGCTGGCTTACGTCAGGCCACATTCACAGGTAGATCAGCACACTTGGCAACACGTCAACTCGCCTGTGTCGTTGGGGCGCGTCCCAATTTCATGAAGATGGCGCCCATTCTGCGTGCACTATCCTCAGTGCCGCAATTGCAGCCGACCCTGATTCACTCAGGGCAACACTACGACGCCAATCTCTCCGACATCTTCTTCCAACAGCTGCGGATGCAAAAGCCGGATGTACATTTGGAAGTCGGCTCTGGATCGCATGGCGCGCAAACTGCGCGTGTGCTTGAGCGGATGGAAGAAGTACTGCAAGCTGGACCCGCCGATGGATCAAGGTTTGATCGGCTGATTGTCGTCGGTGATGTCAACAGCACGCTGGCCGCGACATTGGCCGCAGCGAAACTCCATATCCCGGTCGCCCACGTCGAAGCAGGGCTGCGCAGCGGAGATCGGGCGATGCCCGAAGAGATAAATCGCGTCGTGACCGACGTGGTGGCTGACATGCTGCTGCCGAGCGAACCGGCCGGCGTGGAGAATCTATTGCGAGAGGGCCGCCCCGCTGAGTGCATTCAGCTGGTTGGCAATGTCATGATCGATACTCTGTTTCAACAATTGGAGGAGGCACAATCACTCACATCGCTGCCAGAGTTGGGCATTGAGCCGAAAGGCTATGCGCTGGTTACTTTGCATCGCCCCTCCAATGTCGACCAACCAGAGATTCTAGCGAAACTGGTGGATGTGCTGATTGATCTTTCACAAGAACTCCCGGTCGTGTTTCCGATTCATCCACGGACCGAGGCGCGACTGACTGAATTCGGCCTACGTGAGCGTTTCATTGCCGCTGACCAGCTGTATATCGTCCCTCCTCAAGGTTACCGCGAGTTCCTGTGCTTTTCTTCGCAAGCAAGGGTGATTATTACGGACTCGGGCGGATTGCAGGAAGAATCGACGGCGTTGGGCATCCCTTGCCTCACGATGCGTGCTAATACGGAGCGTCCAAGCACTGTGACCGAAGGCACCAGCACTCTGATTGGCAACGACGTCGACTTGCTCCGCAACCAGCTGAATGCCGTCATGACAGGCGAGTACAAGACTGGTCGATGCCCGGAATTGTGGGACGGCAAGGCGAGCGAGCGAATCGCCGAGCACCTCGCCGCCGAATTCGACTGTTAAGCTGCCTATGACCGCGGGCCCCAAAGGCAATTCTGGCCGTTCTGACGACTCCCAGGCGGCTGAAGACATCGCAGCGCTGGTCCGTGCCGCGAACCAGCGCACCTCATTGCCGAGCAAGTTGGACCGCGCGGCAAACATCTTGCGCTACTACCGCACGTCGCAACTGCTGCGTCGCGTCGTTCGCGTCGGGTTTTCATTGTTCCCCGATCGCAGAATCGAGGCTTTACCGGAAGACGAAGCGTTCCATGTACGAGCCGGGGCTCCTGAGCGACTTCGCAACCTTGCCGCATCGCCAAACCCTTACGATGCGACGAAGGTGAAGCGACATTATGAAGAGATTGCGGCCGGAAAATTTACACTCCTCAATCAGACTCGACACCTGGGAACTCCAATCGATTGGCACGGCAGTAGCACCCCACATCCTTCTCGGCTCTGGAGCTTTCAACTCCACTATCACGAGTATCTACGCGAGCTGGTCGCTGAGGTCGCCGACGACAACAGTGAGCACGTGCAAACCGCGTGGCACATCGTCGCAGATTGGATTGAGGCGAACCCTCCACATAGTTCAAGTATTTTTGGCAACGCATGGCATCCCTATTGCATTTCTCGACGGCTGCCGGTCTGGGCGGAACTGTTCGCTACTTGTCCGCCTGCAGCCGAACTACATGAGATCGTGCTTCGCAGTCTCGCGACCCAGGCAGAAACACTTAGCAACCACCTCGAGTTTGACCTGGGTGGAAATCACTTATTAGAAAACCTACGCTGTTTGGTGTTTGCCGCGACGTTGCTGGACGGAAGCCGGAGCGAGCGCTGGCTAGGACATGCTGAACAGCAACTGCGCAGGCAACTCCCGATTCAGGTGCTACCGCACGGGGAGCACTTTGAACGCGCTCCGATGTATCACTGTCAGGTACTGCGCAACTTGCTACAAATCATGCACCTGGCACCGGCGGCGAGAGCGAGCCTGGATGATGTGTGCCGTCCGTACGCGCAAAAGATGTACGACTTCTTGCAATTCCTATTGCATCCCGATGGCGAAATTCCGCTGTTCGGTGACAGCTGCCACGGTGAAGCTCCCTCCGTCAAATCCATCAACCGCCTTGCGGATGTCGTGAATCTTGAGCGATCCACGCCGGCCACTCAGCCAGTAACTGTATCTGGTCGCTACTGGAAATGGCAACATGGGCGTGATTCCCTGATCTTCGACGCGGGGCCTGCCGGTTCTGACGAGCTCCCAGCGCATGCTCACTGCGATCTCCTAGGATTCGAGGCTTCAATCGACGGTCGACGCTGCTTCGTCGACAGCGGCGTGTTCGACTACGAAGATAGTGCTATGCGCGCCTACTGCCGCTCTTCCGCGGCTCACAATGTCGTGACTGTGGGGCTCAAGAATAGCTGCGACGTCTGGTCGAAGTTTCGCATGGGCCGTCGAGCGCGATCGCGACAGTTCCGCGTTGGGCAGGAACAAGATTTCGCCTGGTGCCTGGCCAGTCACGACGGATACCGCCACCTGGGAATCCCAAGACTATCCCGGCTGCTGCTCGCTCACACCAACGGAGCTCTCACCTGCCTGGAGCATGCGTCCGGGCGTCTAAGTGACCCTCTGGTGGGGCGACTTCACCTGGCTCCCGAGGTCATCGTGCGGCAGGATGGGCCCGCGCGGGTTGTGCTGAATGTAGCGGATAGCGAGCGTTGGATATTTTTTGCGGCGGGAGTTATGCTAGAACTTACGAAGGGCTGGTACTGCGACCAGTTTGGCAAACGCAAAGAAACCCAGGTGATAACCTACCGTCCGAAGCTCACCAGCGACATTTGCCATCCTTTTGGCTGGTGCCTTTCAGCCTCGAAAGAGACCGTCGTAACCATTAAGCCAAGCACGACTTCCAGCTATCAAGTCGAAGTCGTGACAGATTGCTTCGCAGAAGTTTTCTCAGCACAGTTTCCCAACTGACGCGTTGACTGATGTCTAGTACGGCTGCTATTCACTCGTTAGAAACTTCGGACCAGCGTCTCCAGGTGCAGTTCTTCGCGCATCTGAGTTCTGTAAACAACCAGAAACCCAAGAATGATCTGCAGCAATTGTTGATGGACGCCGGCACGACGTTTCGCGAGCAGATGGCCGTCTACAACCAAGAATAAGTACTTCCAATGCTCGACAGAGTCAGAATCTTCTTTCACCGAATGCAGCAGCGGCTGGCAGATCTCGGCGACGCGATGATCAGCCCCGTCGAACAGGTGGTCAGTCGGACAGCAGGCAAGGTTCTTTCGGCCAGTGAACATGTCGATCGCGTCGGATCGCTACTCACGCTTGTAGTGCGCGTAATCTTATGGCCATTTCGTCTAGTCACCAACGTTTCTCAGGCATTGCTGCCGGCGTCAGTGCATAGGTTCTTCTCTACCTTGGCAGCAGACTTACAGGATCTAGTCTTCCGAATGGGGACAGGGTTCCTCCAGCTGGCCGAGATACTCAACTTGGATCGAGTCGTCTTTGGACTGGTTTGGTTGCTGCAGCCTATTTGGCGCCCGCTCGCGTCGATCGGCATCTTCTGCTTCTGCTGGATCAATACCCGTCAGTATCGGAGTGCCTTACTAGCGTTGCCCGCCATTTTGCTCGCTTTGCTGGTGCTGGGCGTGGGGACTTTTCAATCGGTGTTGGGGAAATCCAAAATCATCGCACAATACAGGGAAGCCGTTCTTGAAACCCAGGTTTCCAACGATTTTCTACTGCGAGAACTGTGTGACCAGAAACTTGCACAGCTGGGAGAAGACACGCAACTTACACAGTATCGCACAGCAATTGCTCATGCTGAAGCCGGCAATTTAGAGGAAGCCTCTATGCGAATGGAACTGCTTGCGCCGGAGGATCATGCCGGGTATCCGAACGCCCACTACTGGATTGTTCAGCATCTAATCAATCGCGAGCTAGTCGACTCTCATGAGGAATCCAAACGCCTAATCCGAGTTCACCTCAAGCACTTAGAGAGCTTAGACGTCCAATCGCCGCAACTCACTTTCATCGAGGGAGTGCTGCTTAAGCGAGAGAACAAGCTCGAAGAGGCTGCGACACTCTTGAAACCGATAGTCCAGCAGATACCTGGGGCTGCCTTTGAGCGGATGGTCATCGACCTATCGCTCAATCGGCCAGAGCAGGCCCAGCAAGACGCCCGCGCCGTGGTGACACACATGAAGTCACTTTCTCGCGGCGATCGCAAGTTGAAAGCTGTCGAGTATCAGCAGTGGACGGCCGCAGAAGAAGTCCTTGGCAATTTGCGGCAGATGCGGACACTGCTAGAGGAATGGTACGAGCTAGAACCCGAAAGCGAACAAGCAGCAAAGCTGCTGGCAAACGTCTGCCGCCGGCAAGCGCAGCAATTGCTTCGCGCCCCCTTGCCAGATCAAGCACAAATCGTAGAACTCTGGCTCCGCGCAGCGCAACTGGACAAGAGCAGCGATGCTCTGTTGCAGCTAGCCCGGGCTCTCTACGCAGAGCGAGAGTCCAGCCCCGTTTATGCCGACCTGCTCACGGCATTGCATCAATCACCCAACACGCCACCGGGGCTTCTCGTTGCCGTTGGGACTGAGATTGCACAGTACCAGCAATACAAAGCAGCACGCCCTTTCCTGGCAGCCGCGGTTGGTCTCGACGAGTTAAATCCCGTCGCCTGGAACAATTACGGACTGGTTCTTTCGTCCGGTGAGGATCCGCAACTCGAAGACGCGCTAGTTGCAATCAACAAGGCACTCGAGATCATGCCGAAGGAACATCGCTTTCGTGAGACACGTGGCCAAATCCTACTAAAAATGGAGCGTTGGCAAGACGCCATCGATGATCTCGAATACGCACTCAACGGTCTCCCTGAGCTTAAGGAGATTCACCAATCGATTTCCGTCGCGTACGCGGCTCTTGGCCAGACAGAACTCGCCGAGTTGCACCAAGAGCAGGCGGATTAGTACTTCTTCCGATCACGTCAACTCACCTAGTGCGGAGAACGCTTACCTTGAGACAACTGATTCATTCAACGCTAGCGAGTTTGTTGTCCGTTGGCAGCCTTGTCTCGGCGACCCATGCCGAACTCCGACCCAATGAGATCGCCATCATCGCGGCGCTTGGCAACCCAGGATCGGAACGATTGGCGGAATACTACGTCGAGCAGCGAGGCGTCCCCGCAGAGAACGTCTGCAAGATCGTCCTGCCTAAAGGTGAAAATCTCCCGCACGAGAAATGGCGATGGATGGTTCGGCCCGAGATTCGCAAATGGCTAATGGAAAACGATCCGAAGCGAAACTTACGCTGCCTCGTCACGACCTGGGGCGTCCCGCTAAGAATCGGCCGCGACAAAACGGACAACGCTGTGCTGACGCGCTATCGGGAGTTTCTTGAAGGAGAACGCAAGAACCGACTCAAGTTGCTTAAAGACATGACTGCCGAGTTCGGTCTGTTGGCTCCGGGAGTGCAACCGGCAGAAACACCCCAGTTACCCACCGAGGGTTCCGCGGACGAGGGCTCCCAAGAGATCAAGGAGTTACAGATCGAGTTGGAAAAGGAGCTGCAACTGGCCCAAGCACGAATCAGGGAACTGACCAGTCCCGAGACCAAGAAAGACGCCACCGAGAAAGTCCAGCGCTACGCCTCAGCGGTCGGAGGTGTGCAGGTGCTTCTCCAGACGATCCAGAAATCGCTGCCCTCCTATAGCGAAACGAACAGCCCCTTGAAGCTCGACTTCGAGCGATTGCGAGGGATGCTGATTGCCTACACCGAATTGCAGCAGCAACTAGAACGCTCCGCCCCGAGCATCGAGCGCGACAAGCTCCTGTTGGACATCGTCACGCGTACCCAGGGCATGATCGCCACAGTGAATCGAATCGATGAACAGCTGAAAATTGTGAAGAAGAACGAAACGCACAGCAGCTTTGATAGCGAGCTTTCCCTGGTGCTTTGGCCCGACGATGACTATCAACTACTGCGTTGGCAACCGAATTACTTGCGTGGCGAGTACCGCAATTCTCATCTCCGAGAGTCCTACCCCACGCTGATGGTAGCGCGCATCGACGCTCCGACGCTCGCTCTGGCCAAAGGACTCATTGATACGGCAATCGAAATCGAGAAAGAGGGCCTGGAAGGCAAAGTCTATATCGATGCTCGTGGGATCGGTGCTATGGATCAACCCAATGCCTCGCCTGGAAGCTATGCGGATTTCGATCGCGCGTTGCTCATTACTGCTAAAGGAATGCAGGAGCAGACGTCCCTGGAGGTTGTTTTGGATGAGCAACCGGAATTGTTCCAACCAGGCGATTGTCCTGACGCCGCTCTCTATTGCGGCTGGTATAGTCTTGGCAAATACGTCGACGCGTTTGATTGGAAACCGGGGGCCGTGGCCTACCATCTCGCCAGCGCAGAAGCGACGACTCTGCACAAAGAAGAGAGCCAGGTGTGGTGCAAGCGCATGCTCGAAGACGGCGTATGCGCGACGATTGGCCCGGTGTACGAGCCTTACCTAATCGCTTTTCCGCGACCCAATGAGTTCTTCTCATTGCTTCTGCAGGGGCGGCTGTCACTCGTTGAGTGCTTTTACCAGACGAAGCCTTTCAATAGCTGGATGATGACGCTCGTGGGCGATCCGCTCTATCGCCCGTTCGCGAAGCGCAACCTATTGAAGTAGTCTTTCCCGAGAGACAGTAAGTCTCTTCACGCCATCGCATCGCCGCCCGACGCTGCTAAGGCCGTGGTGAATCACTGTTCTTGTGGAACTTGACTGAGACGCCGCTGGTCGAATTCGATGCAGTACGCTCCAGTGACGTTCGAGCGGGCGACTCGGCCGCGACGGTCAACTTAAGTCTCTACGACGGACATTCCGCGCTGCTGGAAGATCGCACCATCACCATCATGCGACGACGCGACGGCCCGCGGCTGCAGCATCTGTGCTTCGCATTTCCGCAACTCCCGACATAATCCACGCCTGCCAAGTAAGAAAACTCTGCCGGTCACGGGAACCTGCTACTGCTCGACGGCATTTCGGTGTACTATCCGAAACAATGTGGTAAGCTGCTCGGATTAGCTTGAGTTGACGGACTATTGTGGCAAGTGGAAAGCCGCAACGTGGCATGATTGAATGGGACTGAAGATGAGGCATCTCGCTCAAGCACTGATCTGCAGCTCTCTCGCATTGGCTTCGAGTGTCACCCGCGCAGATCTGCTGATTACGCTGCAGGAAGTTGGCGACAATCGCGTCCGCATCACCTGGCAAGGCTCCGGGGTGATCGGCGGAGCATCGCAGGTCGGCACGGTGAACAATTTGGATTTCAACGACTTCCTCGGGCTCTCGCCGTACGGACCTGGCATAGCGCCCGATGGTTCCGGCAGCGGGCACGATTTCGCGCTGGCTCCCACAGCGACGCCATTGACACTGACCATTAACCCCGGCACGGCGACCCCAGCCGCAACTACCTACGAGACCATCCGCCTCGACAACGAAGGTACTTCGAGCGATTTTTCGTTCGTTGGCATCGGGCCAATCCTACCCCTCGACCAGCCCTACGAGGCGTCTGGATCTGCGCTCGTTGCTATTGAACAAGGTGGATCGGGCGAGAATCTGAAGTTCTCAGACCTGAACGTCGGCACCTATGTGACCTCCAGCAGCTTCGACGCGGACGTGTTTGGTCGCGTGACGCTCCAGGTCGTGGCCGTGCCGGAGGCGTCGGCTGTGTGCTGTCTTACGGCGTTGTGCCTCGCTGCACATTTCTACCGCAAATAGCCGCAAATCAGCGTCGCAACACAGACATATGTTGCAGAGAATTTGTTGGCATCATCAGGCTGTGGTGCCGCGGCGCCCTAGTGCCCAACGAATGTGAATAGCGCACGAATTCCAAGTGTTTTTGCTATCTCTGTTATCCAAATTCACTTATAATGGTCCGTGGGCGGAGGTATTACCAAAGTAGCAAGTTGAGGATCGCACCAATGTTGCCCAAGGTTTTCACGTCATTGATCATTACACTCTTTTTCGCTTCTGCCAATGCAGATGCTGTGCTGTTTATCAACGAACTCGACTACGACAACGTTAGTACGGATACAGATGAGTGGGTTGAAATAGTCGGGACGGCAGGCACTTCGCTAAACGCATACGAATTGGTGATGATTGATCAGGATGGTGATGCGTATAACACCTTTGATCTCGCTCCCGCGAACTTCACTTTCAGCGATGAAACTGGCACTGGATGGGGGTTTTTCGTCGTCGGTGAAGTTGGTGGTGGTTATAGTGTGACCTCTGACTTTGCCCCAACCGGATGGACGAGCAACGAGATTCAGAATGGCGCCACAGATTCTATTCAGCTGCGATTGAAGGCGGGCCCGACCAACATTCACCTAATTGACTATGAAGGGAATAACTCGAACACGACTGAAGATCAATTGACGAGTCTGGATGATAACAATGACGATGCCGACACCAGCATTTATCTGTCGGGAACTGGCAACAGCTTCTCGGACTTCGACTTTGCATTCAGTGTCGGCGGAGGAACTCCGGGTACCATAAATATCGGCCAGACCCTGACAGCAATTCCCGAGCCCTCGGCCATGTTATTCGGAAGTTTGGTTTGTGGTGTCTTGGCAACCACGTCCGCACGAAAGCGGAATCGAGCTTAGTCGCTTCCGATCGAATTTGGCCCATATTGTCGGCCAGTTTCAGTCCAAAAATGGGCTCGCATCTCCAGACGCGAGCCTTTTTTCGTGTCTGAACATGCGAAGATCCATACGAGTGCGATCGAGGCGTTCAAGGCAGCGGATCGGCTGCTGCTATCACGCTTTACTTCAGCGTGTTGCATTGTTAGCTTGCGAACAATAAGTTCGCCTGCTGTAGCCGAGATGCCCACACCTAGAAACCGTCGAAAGAGAATCCTGAGGATGAAGTATCGCGTACCTGCAGTCGTGATTTTGGCCTTGATCAGTTGCTATAACAGCCGCGGTCTAGCTAACCTCATCATCACCGGCGTGGTCGACGGTACGCAATCCGGAGGGAATCCCAGGGCGATGGAATTGATGGCAACAGCGGACATCGTCGATTTGTCGAACTTCTTCATCGTTCGAGATACCGACGGTTCTGCCGGCACCTTCACCGTGAGTTCCTTCATCAGCCTGCCCAGCGTGACGCTATCAGCCGGCGATTTCTACTACATCTACGCCAACAGCGCGACCGAGACTTTCTTGGAGTCGGAAGGCTTTGGCAACACGGAGCCTGGATTCGCTACCGCCCTGCCCGATGGCATTGCCAACCACGATGGCAACGATATTTTGGCAGTAGCAACCGCCAGTGATGGCACCGGTATTCTCGATGCCTTCGGCCTGCTGGGACAGGACGGCACCTTTGCCGCCGATTCGATCGCCTACCGTAAACCGAACACGCCCGCCGATGCGGACGGAGAATTGGACGCGGGGAATTTCGACATCGTCGCTTACAGCGATCCGGTCTTCACGAGCACCTTTGGGACCTACCAGTTAACCGCCGTCCCCGAGCCGTCAGCATTTCTGTTTGGTGGGCTGGTTGGCGGTCTCTTCGCTCTGCGTAGGACGCGGCGGTGCCGCTGAGCGCTGCTTGGCGTGCTCGCGGCGATTGGCAAACTGCGCAATCTGCACCGACGCTGCGCTGTCGGTGAGATGGCCTGAGTGGACGGGGCCATGCCGGCTGTTGCGGTTTTTCTGTATTTGCGAGGCAGATCAGGCGATTCCAAGGTAGTGTCGTCTCCCGGTTTCCTTGTTGAGCACAGGTCCCGCCGTGTCTTCCGCCGATCTCTCGCAGTTGACTGCTATCATCAGCACCGCCAACCGTCCCAAGAGCCTCCGTCGCGTCGTACAAAGCGTGCGTCGGAAGTTCGCCGACTTGAAGATCCTGGTGGCCGATCATGGCAACGAACCGCGCGTTCCGAAACAGGCCGATCAAGTGAAAGTCCCCCCTGCCGTGGGACGCGCCTCCGCCTGCAATGCCCTGCTGTCACGGGTCCGGACGCCTTATTTTTTGATGCTCGACGATCGAGCAGAACTAACGGCGGAAACGCTGACGGAGCCGCTGTTAGAACTGGTTGCCGAAGACAAACTCGATTTGGCAGCCGGCGACTTTATCGGCTGTCGTCGACGCTTCTGGTTGTTCGTCAAACGGCAGCCGCAACCCGGCCACGGGCTGCTGGACTTCGCGGGTGACGAACTCACGCTGCGGTCGGGACATCGCACCATCGGCGAAGGTTACGCCTGGTGCGACTTCGTGCACCACTTCTTCGTTGCCAAGACCTCCAAAGTCCGCGACCTGGGCGGTTGGGATCCGGAACTTGAGAATGATGAGCGCATCGAGTTCTTCGTCCGCGCGCAACGACGCGGACTGCGCGTCGGGCTAGCACCAGAGGTCATCGCTTCACTCTGGGACGAGCCAGCCCCGATCGAGGACAACTATGTCGATCGACGTAGCTTGGCCGTCGCCAAGATGGGGCTCAGCCGCATGGTTGATCTCGAGGGCCACGTCATCAAGGCCCCTCGACGAGTGATGGCCGCTTAGAGCGTCGAATTCTGGCCGCTACCAAATTGAACCGAATTATCAACTTCCTCTCTTGAATATATCGTAATGTTGCGATATATTTTAATAAGGAAATGACGTGATGCCAACGAAGTCAAAATCAAAACGTAACGCGACGAAACTAACTGACCTGGACGCCCTGCGTCGGGCGGCGGAATGTCTGCGCACGCTCGCCCATCCCCACCGCTTGCGCATGGTGCAGATGCTGCTTCGCGGCGAGTACACAGTCGGTGAGTTGGCCGAGGCTTGCGAGATCGTCCCACACATGGCTTCCGAGCATTTGCGAAAGATGCAGCACTGTGGTTTCCTCGACCAACGACGAGATGGCCAGAAGCGGTACTACTTCGTCGTCGAGCCACATTTGGAGCAAATCATGAAATGCGTCGAGGATCGTTTTGCATGAGTTTTTTTGACTTTTATGTCGAAGTATCACGATGTTTTGATCCTTTCAATGAATCGGGAGAGAATCATGTCCGTCGCCAGGATAAGCCCCAACGAACTGTCTAAACTGCTGGGTCAGGAACCGTCTGTCGACCTGGTCGATGTGCGAACGCCAGCCGAGTTTGAGGAAGTGCACGTCCAAGGGGCCAAGAACTTCCCCCTGGATCGCCTCGATCCCCAGTCGGTGCAACGCCAGCGAAACGGCTCGGCTCAGCAGCCGCTCTATGTCATTTGCCGCAGCGGCGGTCGAGCCGAGCAGGCGTGTCAGCGTTTCATAGACGCGGGCATCGACCATGTGATCAATGTCGATGGCGGCACACTCGCTTGCGAATCTGCCGGTCTGCCGGTCGTTCGAGGCAAAAGCACCATGTCGCTGGAGCGTCAGGTGCGAATCGCTGCAGGTTCGCTGGTCGTGCTTGGGGTGGCGCTCGGGTACTTCGTCCACCCCTACTTCGTCGGCCTGTCGGCATTCGTGGGGGCGGGCCTCGTGTTCGCCGGCATTACCGATACCTGCGGTATGGGCATGCTGATCGCCCGTATGCCTTGGAATCAAGTCAGCAGCGGTAGCGACGTTAAGTGACATTTGCCATCTCGAAGGAGTGTGAACGATGAAGATCCTAATCGTTGGTGCGGTAGCTGGTGGTGCGTCGGCGGCGGCTCGTGCGCGCCGTTTGGATGAATATGCCGAGATCATCCTGTTCGAGCGCGGTGAGGCCCCCTCGTTCGCCAACTGCGGTTTGCCTTACTACGTGGGCGGCGTGATCGCCGAACGGGACAAACTGCTCGTAGCGCCCAAGCAACGGCTCGTCGAGCGTTACAACCTGGATGTTCGCACTCGCACTGAGGTCGTGCGAATCGATCGTACGCGGAAGCTCGTCGTCGCGCGCGACCTGTCCACAGGCACTGAGTATGAGGAATCGTACGACAATCTGATCCTCTCGCCGGGTGCCTCGCCACTCCGTCCTCCGATCCCCGGGGCCGATCTGGCGAGCGCCTACACGATTCGCGATCTGAGCGATGCCGATCGGCTTCATCAGGCCGTCGGAGGAGCTCGCACCGCGGTCATTATCGGGGCGGGCTTCATTGGATTGGAGATGGCCGAGAACCTCGTACATCGGGGCATCACTACCACCGTGGTGGAAATGGCGGACCAGATCCTGCCACCGTGGGACCCCGAAATGGTCACGCCAGTGGCCGATCATCTGCGTGACCGAGGCGTTCGGCTTCAGCTCTCCGATGCCGCCAAGGCGATCGAAGCGACCGACGCGGGATTGCGGGTCGAACTCAACTCCGGCGGCACGCTCGACACGGACTTCGTCGTGATGAGCGTCGGTGTCCGGCCGGAGAACCAACTCGCCGTGGATGCCGGCCTGGAAGTCGGCACACGCGGCGGCATTCGCGTGAACGCGTCGATGCAGACCAACGACCCCGACATTTATGCCGTAGGCGACGTGGTTGAAGTCACGCACTTCGTGGATGGTTCGCCGATTCAAATCCCCCTCGGTGGCCCCGCCAATCGTCAAGGCCGCATTGCCGCTGACCACATCTTTGGCCGCGACAGCAAGTATCGCGGCACACAAGGCACGGCCATCGTCGGTGTGTTAGACATGACGGTCGCGATGACCGGCCTCAGTGAAAAAGCACTGATGGCCGCCAATCTTAGCTTCGAAAAAATCTACATCCATCCCGCCCATCACGCCGGTTACTATCCGGGAGCAGAACAGCTAACGCTGAAACTGCTCTTCGCTCCCGACACCGGGAGGATCCTCGGCGCCGAGATCGTCGGCGGAGCCGGCGTCGACAAACGCATCGACGTGCTGGCGATCGCCATTCAAGCGGGCATGACGGTGTACGACCTGGAAGAAGCCGAACTCGCCTACGCGCCGCAGTATGGCTCGGCGAAGGACCCAATCAATATGGCGGGCTTCGTCGCCGCAGGCGTGTTGCGTGACGACCAGCCGGTTACTCACGTCGCCCAACTCACTTCCGACGGCGCTGACGCGGAGCCCTACGTGCTCGACGTTCGCACAGCTGGCGAATTCGAGGCGGGCCACATCGAGGGTGCAACCAACATTCCGCTCGAGTCGCTTCGCGCGCGTCTCGACGAAGTCCCCCGCGACCGGCCGATCGTCGCCTATTGCAAGGTTGGCCAACGCGGCTACTCCGCGACGCGCATCCTCGCACAGCACGGCTTTGCCGTTCGCAACCTTAGCGGCGGCTATACCACGTACCTGGCCGACGCATCGCACGAGCAGCAATCGGTCGAGGCCTGACGACGTCGAGACCTGACCACTTCGCCAGCTACTTCGTCGCGATCGTGCAGGACAGACCCAAACCACGGCACAGCAAGTGAGCCGTATTGACCGGCAGCTTATCGATCAGCGGTTCGAACAGCTGCTTCACTATTCGCAACCCACCGCCAAAGTGGTAGATTCGCCCGCGTGTCACAACCAGCGGCGTTGCGACACGCTTGAATCCGGCCTGCTTGAGTAGCGTCGTCACCTCGGACAACCGATACTCTTTCAAATGCAAGCCGTTAGCCTCAGTGCGCGCCGGGCAGAAATCACCCGTCACGTCCGAGGGGCGCAGCAACCAGTTAGGAGTGATCGTCAGCAACTGTCCGCCGGGTGCGAGCAGTTCGTAAATCTTGTCCAAGTACTCGGCAATCTCGTCGGGACAGATGTGCTCGAACACATCATTCCAATACACCAAACTCGGCCGACTGGGCAACGACTTTTTGGTCACGCTACGCAGATCGCCAAGGAATAGTCGCTCCGCAAACTTCTTTCCCAACAGATGCAATGCTTCCTCGTGCATCGTCTTCGAGACTTCAATGCCGCTGGACGGAAAGCCGTGCTCGCTAACTTCACGCAACATCACGCCACAGCCGAAACCCACCTCAAAAAAGCTCGGCCTGCCAATCCCTCGATTGATCTGCTGGTTCAACAACTCCACGACGAGTCGTCCGTAGCGCGGATCAAGCCCCATCACCAGGGGCTGGCCCGGTTGCTGCGCTGCCAGGATCGCGCACACGGTATCGTACGCCTGGCCGATCACGAGCGTGCGATCGTTGGAGCCCTTCGGCAACTGCCGAATCGCGTTGGCGAACTTCTGTTCCTGATCCCACTGCAATTGCTGCAACTGTTCGATCGTCAGACCCGCCAATGACAACCAACTTCCGTCGGCCAGCATCACCTCGGCGGCAGGCGCCTCAACGGTACTTGCCGACGAATCTGGGGGCGGGGAATCGAGCGTGAGCATGGGCGAAGCTCCATCACTTTCGTGGTCAGGCGAACAGATTGGTCTATCTCAAATGTAGTGCGCAAACGCCTCGCAGGACGGTGAATCCCACCGCTGGTCTGGCTTCCGAATGTGCCGATCGTGCCGAATCGCCGGACCGACGACACAGCACTTCTATTTGGGTAAAAAACACCGCAACCCTCCCCCCCAATTGGGTTCTGCAACACGATTTTCAAATGGGCTTCGTGTCCGAAAAACCACCGCCGTTTTCGTTCCCTTCATCTCGCAAGTCGTTGCCAAGTAACGACTTGAGCAATCGCCCGCGAACCGATTCGGTCGAATTTCCGGACTTTCAGTCCCAAAAGTGTTCGAAAATTCATGGACTCGATTCCCAGCAAATACTGCTATGTAAGCACCAGCGTAACGTAACGCCGACGCGACGATGTGTCCGAAAATTCCTGAAGGCCGGTAGTCACCTGATCTCAAGCGGACCTTACCCATTCGCTCCACACGACGAGCAAGCCAATTGTATCCGAACAGCTGGCCCAACTTCATCAAGAATCTTTGGCCACCTGGCAGGCTTGGAAACTGTGTTCGGACGGCTAATCGCGTGCAGGATCGCAACTCGCAGTTACCAGCGGAAGAGAGTCATACTGCTTGTGGAAACTCAATTCCGCAAGAAGTACACAGACCGACATTGCCTCGGCGGGTTAAGACCAGTCAAAAGTTGTCAGAGCGAGGCGTAGTTCCGGGTGATAGAAGAGCTGCAGGCCGCATGAACTAGTATCTACGTATACGAACGAATGCATCCAACCTATGAATGAGAAATCAGAGCCATCTTCCGCCTGGGGCACAGGATACTTATCACCCGCGTCCTCATGATCTTCATCGTATTCGTACTCGGAAAGTGGCCAGTCCCCTGATTCGGGCCAATTTCCCCAACAAGGTTTGCCACCGAGCTGCATAACAAGCTCATGGCGGTCGCGATCGCGCCAAGACCCATACTTCTTAAGAGAATATTCTGGATGCAAACCGCCAAACCGTTTGAAGTGCTCGCGATTGTTCGCGTAGGATCGCCTGGCTTTTTCGTAATGTTCGTGGAGTTGTTGCTTGGACGCTAAGTCGAGTTGAGTATCGGTGCGAGTATCGAGGTTGTGTAGCAGAAAATAATCCCAATCGGTTGCCAGCGTGTACCGCCCTTGCTCGTCGACGCGATAGCCAATCCAATTCTCCGCACACAACGATCCATGATGCGAAGGTGTGTCTTCACCGACCGCACCCTCATGGGGTTCAATTGGCTGGACAAAGTGAATCGGACCTGACCAGGCAGGGTCGATGTGCTCGAGTGATACCGTAGCTAGCGGCAGAAGATACTTTGAGTGCGTCTCAACATCTTCTGCGAACACCGTGGTTGGGTCGGGAAAAGGAGTGAAGTATTCTGTTTTCTCATAGACGATTCCTCCTACTTCACGTCCTTGGGGTCGGTCGTCGAACTCCAAAAGCTTTCGAAGCTTTTCCAATGTTTCTCCACTCTCCTTCGAGAGGATCTGCTCTCGGTCGGACCTTTCGAGCCGCTCGAACAGGTCAGCGACGTTAGTCGCGTCGCATTCGGCAAGCCGTTTTTCAGGAATCTCCTCGGAAGGGCATGTCGTCCACCAGCGGTCAAAGAACTCTGATGTGAGCGAAGCTTTGCCCTGAAAAAACTTATCGCCCAATTCTTTCTGCATTCTGCCTACAAAAACCTGTTTTGCTAGACTAACAAGCCTTAGCATTTCGATTCCACAATCGGGAGGGAAACTGTAGCAGCGCAGCTCTCTGAAGAAAAACTCCAAGTGCTCTGCAATCTGACCACTTTCAAACAACTCTGGTTTCGCAGAAATCACGATTTGTATGGTCATGATGTGACAATTGGCAAAGAAACTGGAATACAGATGAACCAAGAGCGACCAATTCTACCTAAAGCTAACGCTCTCTTGAAGGCGTACAGAGGTTCTGCCAGACTAGCACTTGCACTTTCGAGCCGAACTCCTAAGTACTCAACAGCACTCATCGGTTGACCCCGGGTGCCACGGCTGACTGGTTCAGCAGTGCGAACCCTGCTTCCGTGAGCCAACGTTAAACAATCGACGGCCCAGATTGTTTCTCGACTGACGGCATGTGGTGAACCGACGACTCACTATCCGTCTGTGATACGCGTCAGCTTGGACGTGTTGCCAAGCACTGCTCATCAAGATGGCGAAGCCAACTGACGCTTCGCACTGCCGGACAAGCCGGACAGTGGCACCCGGCGATGAACGACCGAGCAAGCTGATTGTATTCGAACGGCTGGCCCAATTTCATCAAAAATTTTTGGCCAACTGGTGGTATTGGAGATTCCGTTCCGGCGGAGGAATCTCGTGCACTTACAGTCTCGAAAAAAATGCGTCGTTCTGTTGCACCTGTGCGCGTCAGCAAGCAGCACAGCCGAGATCGCAGATGGAGTTAGAACACCATCTAAAACAGTGCAGCGAGCGCTGATTGATTCACCTCTGGCGTCCCTGGCGGCTAACTATTCTACGGGCCTTCTTGGGAGTCTCCCAACACCCATCGATCGGCGATCCGCTGCGCCGCACCTGGCTCGACATCTTCCGCCTCGCAGTTCCTTAGCACGACCACCGCAGAACGCAGGTCGGGGTAGACGTACATCTGGTTGAGGAAGCCACGTGTGGCTCCTCCGTGCCAGCAAATGCGCTGCCCCCCAGAGCTGCCGAGGAACCAGCCATAGCCGTAGTGATATCGACTTTGATCGCTGCCCTCGCGGGTCGTCTCGACGTGCGAAGTGGTCATTAATCGGCGACTCTTTTCACTGAGCAGTTTGCCGCTTGCCAGCCCGCGAAGCCACAGCTCCAAATCGTCCAGCGACGAGTAGATCGTGCCGTCTCCGCGGAGGGCACTGGTCACGCTCTGATCAGCAACGACCCACTTATCGTCCATGCTGGCGTGCCCGTAAGCGCGGTGGGGCACGGTGTTTAGCCCGCGCTGATAGACCCGTGACCCGCGCATCCCGAGTGGCTCAAAGACACGTCGTTCCATGAAGCAGTGAAACGGCACCCCGCTCACCTGCTCGACCACCAGCCCCAACAGCACGTAACCGGAGTTGGAGTACTCCCAGTCATTGCCTGGAGCGCTGTCGGGTTCCTCGGTGTTCAGTAGAATCTCTAGCACGTTCTGGTCATAGAGTTGCAGCGTGGTCCCCGCTGGGATCACGGGTTCGTAGGCGGGCAAGCCCGACGTATGCGTGAGCACTTGGTGCAGGCTGATGTCGTTCCAATAGGTCGGCGATTCGGAGAAGAACTTGCTCAGCGGGTCGTCCAGCGACAACGCCCCTTCATCGGCCAACAAGAGCACAGCTGCCGCAGTGAACTGCTTCGTGATCGACGCCATGCGGAAATTGGTCGCCGACGTGCAGGGCGGGCCGCCGTCGACCTCGGTCACCCCGTACCCTTGCTTAAGAATCGTCTCGCCATCACGAATCACGAGCACACCACAGCCAACATGCGGAGGCAGCAGTGATTCAACCTCCGCTGCGATGTCTGCCAGGGCCGCGCTAGGCTGACACAAGACCAGGACGAATAGTGACGTGGCGAGGCGCGGTTTCATGGCGAATGACTCCGATAAGTGTCTGGTGGTTGTTGCGGTAACGCCGGGTGCCACTGCTGACTTGTTCAGCAGTGTGGTGCCTGCACACCCAACATGGTCTGTCCTTAGAGCTCTGATGCCTGTTGATGTAATAGAATCTAGTTTGGATGAAGATGAGTGAGCTTTCTAACGCGGAAACTCCTTAGGAACTCCTATTGAGGTGAGCCCTTTCGCTTGCGGACACGAAACCGTGTAAACTTGGTGGGACGGGCTACAATGAAGGTGTTTTCTTCAATATAGGAGAGAAGCATCTGCCGTGTGTGATTCGAGCGTCGCAAGGCCATTCAGGTTCCGGCTACGTACCCTGGTTATCGTAACGACTCTGGTTGCGATACTGCTAGCAGGATATATGATTTGGATGCATGCTATGGACAGCTTCTTTGATGCGATGATCGTTGGTGAGACCGGTTCAGTGCAAAGCCGCGAAGAGTGGCCACGTCCGCTGTTGGAGTTAATTGATGAGTGTGACGAAGTTGCCGTGACCGAAAGTAATGTGCAAGTATTTTGCCTTTGCCAGGGATTTGACCCCGAATACGTGTGGCGGATGACCGGCGACGAGACAGTGCTCCAGTTGTTGAAGGACAAGTGGCAATTAAGTGTAGATGAGAAACCTAGATGGCATGTATTAAGGGGATACAGCCAGAATTCCGAAGTTTCGGTACCACCATGGTGGTCACCAAAGGAGAATGAACAAACGACTTTCTACGTTTGCCCACAAGCAATTGCCAAAGATAAAGGTGACCGCTTTAAGGTTGCTTTCGACGCCAGCAGGCAGTCGATCTTCGTTCACTATTGGTCCAATTTTTAGTTCCCTGCTACCGCGCATCCCTGAGTGGCATATGACGTTGCACAAATACCTAAACGAGAGATCGATTCCAGCATGGCTGTGAACCTTCTACGCCACGTCATCGGACTGCTTGAAAACACTGACAGCCAGCGTCGTTTGACATTCTCTGCATTTTGCCGCTCCGAATCGCATGAACATGGACTCACTGAATGACGCGAAGATCATTGACTCTTGGAGAAAGAACGCGTCTCCTTGGGTTACTGCTGTGAGAGAGCGGCAGATTGAGAGTCGTCGATTGAGCACCGACGGTGCCATCGTTGATGCAGTACTAGACAACTCACCTCGGTCGGTTATTGACATCGGATGCGGCGAAGGATGGCTGTCTCGTAAGCTCGCCGCGAGTGGCATTCAAGTGCTAGGCATTGACGTCGTGCCAGAACTGATTTCCGAGGCCCAGCGTGCGGGTGGAGGAGAGTTTCAAGTTGCCGCTTATGAGGAAGTCATCGCCGGGGCGATTGATGCTCGCGCCGACGTCGTGGTTTGCAACTTCTCGTTGCTCGGCAAGGAGAGTGTGGAAGGACTATTTGCAGCCATACCTGCCCTGCTAAACCCCATGGGCTCCTACATCGTGCAGACGCTTCACCCGAAGTCGGCCAGTAACGACAGCCCCTATCAAGATGGTTGGCGAGTCGGTTCGTGGGACGGATTTAGCACAGACTTCATCGATCCTGCTCCCTGGTACTTCAGGACCACGGAGAGTTGGAAACAACTATTCCACGACAGTGGGTTTCGGTTACAAGAAGTGCGAGAACCCACGCTGCCCGCCGGCGGAGAGCCGGTTTCAATTGTATTCATTGCGGAAGTGGACGGCTAATCGGGCACATTGATCACGACACGAAGTGCCTACGTGGGACGTCGTACCTGCTCAGCGGCTGTAGATCAGCCTGAGCCCTGCCAGTACCTCCGTATCAGAGGCAGAGAAACCAGGACCGATGCCGCATTGCAATTCAAGATGGTCGGTGATCTCCACGTCGACTTGGGGCATCAGTAGTAGCGAAGTGCGGTCGCTTTCCCCAAACACAAAATTGCTTTCTAAGCCGCACGTCATGCGGTGAGTGACGTCTGCAAAAATGGTCAGATTCAGGATGCCATCAACCGGGTCGCCACCGCCGTGATTCGAGATTTGAGGTCGAACACCGATCATTCCCAGCGCGCTCCAGCGATCGCTAAACTCGACGCCCGCCAGATACAGGAAAGTGAGCTCCCAGATCTCGAAATCGGTATGTGGCTCGACAATCGTTTGCAAGCCGTGAATGAACTGGTCGTGCAGCGCGGTGCCCAGGGTGAGTTGTGCTGCGAACTTGTAGGCTTCCAACTCGCTGCCCTCGAAGGGCAGTTCAAATTCAACGGCAAATCCGTCAAACAACGCGTACTCGATTTCAGGAGCCCACTCGATACCGCCGCGATCGAGGCTGCCCGCCGCTGGGCCGAACGGATCGAAGTCTGTCGCGCCAACCGCACGGGATCGATTCGCGGGAAAGAGGCTGAGAACATTGACTTCAAACTCGCCTCGATCAGCGCCCAATCCGCGCACGAGATCGAATACCATTGGCTCAGGAATGGAGGGAATGTTGTCTTCCGACCCATAGTCCTCGGCACCAAACGGCTCTCGACCGTCTGAGAAAAATCGACGTCCGCGTGTTTCCTCCCCAAACAATCGAGCGCAACTCGGGCGACAAGTCGTCGCTTGAAGGGCGACGATAATCAGGAGAAATAGCTTTCGCCACGCAAATCTCATGTTTCTGGTGCACCGGGTGCTAGACCGGACAACTTCAGCTCGTCACATTGATTCATCGCCAACTTCCGCGACAGACTCCAATGCGACTAGGCTGGCAGCCCGAGGTGTGCTGAAGACGGCAATGCTAGCAGTCGTGCTGGATGCTTCAAAATGGCGGGGATGCCTCTCTGGCTGCCACGGCACAATAATAGCTGTGTCAGGTAGAATCGTCAGACCTCAAATGCTGGCGTCGTGTTAGGCTTACTTGGACAAGCAAGCAACTTCGGCTCGGCATCGAATGGGGAATTCCGCCGCCAGGTTTTCGATGAACGCTCGTACTCGAATTAAAATCTGTTGTATCTCGTCGGTCGAAGAGGCAGACTTGGCCGTGCGCTGTGGCGCCGATGCGATCGGTTTGGTCGGAGCGATGCCCTCTGGGCCAGGCGTCATTGACGACCAACTGATTAGGGAGATCGCTGCGTCCGTGCCTCCGGCGGTCGCAACGTTTCTGCTCACCGAGCGGACGCGGGCAAGTGAGATCGCCGAGCACGTGAAGTATTGCGGGACCAACACGGTCCAGGTCGTGAACCACATCGCACCTGGCGAATGGCCCAAGCTTGTGGAGCAGCTGCCGTCGGCGACGCGTCGTATCCAGGTGGTGCATGTGGAGGGCGGCGAGGCACTCCACTTGGTCGAGCAGTACGCCCCGTTCGTCCACGCGTTTCTGCTCGATTCGGGTAGGCCGTCAGCCGAGGTACCAGAACTTGGGGGCACAGGGCGCGTTCATGACTGGGAGGTCAGTGCACAGTTTGTAGAACGATCTCCAAAGCCCGTATTTCTCGCGGGCGGCATCAACGCGGCGAACGTCCAGGATGCCATTTCGCAGGTGAGCCCTTACGGGTTGGACCTCTGCTCAAGCGTCCGAGTCGACGGAAAGCTGTCGCACGACAAGCTCATCGAGTTCATGCGATCAGCCCAGGTGTGAGCTGCGGAGGGGAGTCCGCATCTTATGGACTTTTCAGAATGCAGCCCGAAGGCGGAATCCGAAGAACGCTAGGACATCTTCACTCGGATTGAGTGCGGGGTCGACGATCAGTTGGACGTCGGGCGTGATCGCCAAGAACTGCGTCAGCTGGATGCGATAGAACGCTTCGCTGGTGAATTGGTCTCGCAGTGCTCCATCGGCTGGACTGCCCCAGCTGAAGCCAACGCCCAACACATCTCGGTTTTCGCGTTGTAGGCCAAGGCCTGTGCTGAATGTCGTTTGCATCAATGCGGCGTCGCCGTCGGCGTAGCCAAAGCGGAAGAAGGGCAGCCACCGGTCGTTGACAAACTTCTGAGCGGTGAAGGCGACGCCGTGTCCTTCTGGCGTACCAGCGGCGGCGCGGGCGTCCGTGTGCCAGAGTGTTACATGAATGTTGTCCACAAAGAGACGATCTTGTGACGAGGTGAGGCCGACTTCGGCGTAGCTAAAGTACTCTGCGTCGTCAAAGAAGGTATCGAAGCCGGCTACCGTTGGCTGGCCATTCGCATCGGCGAATCCGCCCTGCGCGTACACGTGCTCGGTAAGCATCGCGCCGGCTGCGGCGCCAAGCCCTTGGTTTGGTACGGCGATCGTCGGATTCGTCGAGAACGCCAAGTTGATGAAGTGTGTAAGTGGATTGATCATCGCGTAGACGTCGATGAAGTCGGTAACGTCAATCGTGCCGACCGCGAACACTACGTCGCCTTCGCATGCGTATTGTTTCCAGTAGAGGTTCGTTACTCCAAAACCGAATTCGCTGAAGAAGGTCCCGGTGGGGAGGATGGAACCCGCCTCGAAGCCAAGGTCGAACGGCGCAATATTCGAACCCATGCGGTGTCGATTCTCACCCTTGAAGACCAGCAACCCCGGATTCTCAGAGCCTCGTCCGTACAGCTCCCACTGACCGTAGAAGCGGACGATTCCGCTCGCGGCCTCCTGTTCACCGAGGCTGTCGGTGGCGGTCTGGTAGAACATTGACTCGTCGATGTTGAACTGCAGGCCGCGGTTCTCGTTCAGGCGCTCTTTGAAGGCGTACCAGGGTTCGAACGCATCCTGTAGACCCTGCCAACGAAAATCGGGCACGACCGTGGCGTCCTCTGCGAGCTGCCCGCCGACACTGCTCGGTCCGCCAAACTGCGGGATAATTGGGTAGATGGATGACGAGCCGCTAGCACTCGTCTCGATTGAAGTAAGCCCCGAGTTCGTAAGCTCTGCGTTCTGCGCAAAGCTTACCGCTGCCATCGCCGCGAAGGCAGCGACCATCGTGGCGCGGCAACATAGCTTACCTCTGGACGCATCCATATGCGTCTCGTCGGTCAGTCGCTCGCTCGTCTTTACACTCGCTGCCGCAGCACGCGAAGTCGCCCGCTAGCACACGCCCGACGAACTCTCTATCGACTCAGCCATTTAGCACGCAATTCGTCGATTACCTCGCGACGCTTCGTTGGGTCGATCGGTTCGTTTTCGGGGGGCACACCTTCCCAGACTTCGCGGTAAACACGCATCTTGTTGCCCCCGTAGATCTTCTGCAGATATTCATCCGTGTAGCCACGCTTCCAGAGTTCGTCGGTTACCGCCGCGAGAATCTTCGCAAGTTCTCCGCAGCCGTCGGCACCGGCCTTGAACGCCCGCACCATGTAGCCGTCGTCGTTGTAGAGATTGGGATTCGCATTGACGAAGTTCATGGTTGGCTTGGTCGTAAACATGTCGTCGGAGGCGATCCCGACGTGGTCGACGCCGACCAGCTTGACATAGAAGTCGACCATGTCGGCACACTGGGCGGGCGTGATGTTGTCGGGCCATATGCCGTCCATCATCCATTCGGTGAAGGTTGGAGAGACGTAGCCGCCTGACTTTGCGCACCGCACCGCCTCCTTGTTGCTGATGTTCCGGTAGCACCCGCGAGCCGTCGCGTTCGGAGAGTCTGTGTATAGCGCAGCCGGGAGGGAGTGCGAGAAGATCATCGGTACACCGGGATGCTTCGCTTCCATGTGGTCCATGATGCCCATCGTTGTGATCGGTCCCATGTGGCTTAGGTCAACAATGATGCCGTGCTTGACCATCTCGTCGACGATAGCGAGTCCCCAGGGCGTCACGCCAACGTCGCTGCCGTTGAACTCGGCAAGACTGCCGGAGCCGGCTCGGAAAAGGTCGTTGTAAGCGAGAATGATACTTGCAATGCCCATGTCCTTGAGAGTCGCGATCTTTTTCAGGTCGCCGTCGATGATGGTCGACGTCTGCGAGTTCCAAATGACGGCAGTCTTACCGGTGATGTGCGCGTGCTCGATGTCGCGAATCGTGCGGACGAAGACGTATTTTTCTGGCGTCTGTGCCATCGTGCTGCGGTACTTCTGATGCTCCGCGAGAAAGTTGTCGAAGGTGTAGGAGCCAGCCGCGAGCGTCATGCTGTGGCCTGTGATGCCCGCAGCTCTTGAGCGTTTGAGGTAGTCGTGCAGATGCTTGTCTTCCGTCCAACCCGTTCCCCAGGGGCTGGCGAAAAATCCGATCACGACAGTATCTTTGACGAACTGCTTCGCCTTGTCAGAAGCCGACCAAGCCTTGCCTTCTTCGCCGCCATGAAGGTTTGCAACGATTAGCGAGGAGCTGATTAGAGTCAAGAGGAGTGTTTTCATTGGACTACTTTCCGGAACGCGATTCTAATCCGATGTGTCGATGAAGCCGGAGCTAGTTCAGAGTGTTCTTGTAGATGCCGCCGTCCTTCATAATGAGGCGGATGGTGTGAATTTCCGTCGGCGTCGGGGCATCGAAGACACTGGTCTCAGCGCCAAGCACGGTCATGTCTTCCAACGGATTGCCATCCACGACGATGATGTCCGCCAACGCTCCTGCTTCGATGACTCCCAGCTTTCCCTGGTAGGGGTTTCGCTTGCCGCTCAGAGCCATCAATTCACCAGCCGTCGAAGTCAGTTGCTTGAGGACCTCGTAATTGTTGCCGAAGACTTTGGTTCTCCAATGAAGCTCGTAACGCCTCCAACGAATCCCATCCTCTAGCTCCCCTACCAGATCGGAAGCAAAGACGACTTTCACGTTGTGCTTCAGCAACCACTTGCCGAAGTCCTTCGAGTCCGCCTGGAGTTTTCGAATTCCCTCATGCTTTGAAGCCGGCACATTCGGATTCTTGAACAGCTCGGGAGAAATGCCCCAGCACTGAGGCACAACGAATACCTCACGTTCGCCGCAAAGCTTAATGGTGTCTTCGCTCATAAAGAAACCATGTTCGATGCTCTTGCCACCTGCTTCGATGAAACGCTGGCAGGATTTGTCTGTAAACAGGTGACCAGCTACATAGGTGTCCCAGTCCGACGCGGCTTCGACGGCCGCCTTCATCTCGTCAGCCGTATATTGGGCAACGTCAATCGGGTCGTACTTTGAAGAACCACCCCCGCCCGCCATGATCTTGATTTGCGTAGCCTCCATCATCAGGTTCTGCCGCACGGCGGCCAGCACCGCCGGGCGTCCATCAGCCACGATGCCAATACCGAACCTCGAGAAGTTCGAGCTATCTGCCGCTCCAAGCCGACCGCCGAGCGACGGATTGGGGTCGTTCTGGTGCCGAAAGTCGCCGTGTCCCGAACTCTGGCTAATGAACGCCCCGCATGGATAGATGCGTGGACCTGGAAGCAAGTCTCGGTCAATCGCCCGCTTCAATCCGAATACCGGCCCGCCAAGATCACGGACCGTTGTGAAACCATCGTCGAGGCAACGTCGAGCCGCGACAGTCGCCCGCACGTGAACGTCGCCGGCAGTAAAATTCGCCTCGATGTCTGGATAGTTGGCATTAATCGCGATGTGGGCATGACCATCAATCAAACCCGGCATGAGCGTACGGCTACCGCAATCGATGACGTTTGCGCCGGGAGGATTTTCAATGTCCGTTCCTACGGCCTTGATGAGATTGCCTTCGACTAACACCGCCCCAGATTTCAGCTGGTCGGAAGTTCCGTCAAAGATCTTGGCGTTGGTGAACAGGGTTGTCGGCTGTGTAGCCTGTTGAGACGCGGCATCTTGGGCCACTGTCAGCGCTGTAGCCAGCCAGCAACCGAGTAATGCGGCCGTTCGTAGGACTGAACCAGATGAGAGGGGATTTCTCATGTCGTGTTTTCTCCGAAAAGAAGAGCGCTCTGAGCGCGTGTACAGGAGACTAAGGACGAGTTCGCTTGGACCAGCAATATAACACACCCATTCTGCCGGTTGTGAGGATTTCGGACGCCGCGTGCCAACGGCAGTGTGAATGTGCAGGCGAACGCTGACCTTAGAACGCGCGTTACAATCCCGTCAGATCGAACCCAAGTGGGTTCGGTTATAGCGCCTGCGCAAACCCACATCGAACCAACAGGCTGAGTCGAGTAACGGGATCTCGAAATCCGATGCGGTAGAACAGCGAGTTTCGGCGCGCAGATCTATCCCAAGGCCACATGGAAAAGTGGCCTTTCTGATGCGAATGAATAGGAAGTCAGATGAATCGTTACACACAAGTGTCTGCGAAAAGTTTCTTTATAGCAGCATCCTTTGGATTACTTCTGGCAGTATTCTCAGAGAGATCCTACGCCGGCCAATACTCCGATTGCTGCGATCTCATGAGCTGCGGCAGCCATGTAAACTGCGAATGTGGATCAGGTATCGACGATCGCTGGTTTTTGTTTCCTCAAGATCCTAACGGCCTCAGCATCCGCGGCTGGTTGAATGGCGGCTTCATTGGCAACACGTCTAGCCCGAATAGCAAGTTCAATGGGCCTTACAATGCGGTTGATCGCAGCAACGAAGCGATGTTCAATCAAGCGTATCTGATCACCGAATATGGCTTGCCTCGTTGCGGCTGCGGAATCGGAGGCAGGGTCGACCTGCTCTACGGCGAAGACTTCTTTCTTGCCGAATCCATCGGCATGGAAAAGCGACCCGACGGATCTCCTCGGTGGAATAACGAGTATTACGGTCTCGCGATACCACAGGCATACGTATCGTTTGGAAGCGAAGAGCTATCCGTCCAGGTTGGCCACTTCTACTCGGTGGTCGGCTACGAAGGGGTGATGGCTCCTGACAACTTCTTCTATTCCAAGGCCTACAGTTATCAGTTTGCTGGCCCATTTACGCACTGGGGGACACAAGCCAACTGGAGACCGAGCGACTCCTGCACCGTGACCGGCGGGTTACACAACGGTTGGGACGCTTTGGACCGAGCGAGCGACTCGATTGGATTCGTGGGCAAGATCCGTTTCGACAGCCAGTCGACCGGAGCTTGGAGTTCATTCGCCATTGTCACTGGCGACGACTTCTCCGACCCCGCCGGCATCCTTGGTTCGACTGCTTTCACGAATCGTACGCGTTACAGCTGGTTGGCAGGATTGCCGTTGGCAGACCGTCTCGACTACGTGTTCCATCATTGGCTGGGACTTCAGGAGGATGGAGGCTTGGCCAACACGAGGGCGTGGTGGTACGGAATCGATCAGTACCTCTACTACACCATTAGCAACCATTGGCAAGCCGGTGCTCGATTCGAATGGTTCCGTGACGAGGATGGAACGCGTGTCGGTCTGAACCGTGCTCGCAATCTGAACAATCCGCCCTTCCCCGGAAGCTTCTATTCACTCTCTTTAGGTTTGAATTGGAAGCCCACCGGAAATCTAGTTATTCGTCCGGAAGTCCGCGCCGACTGGTACGACGGCGATGCAGCCCCGTCACCCTTTCAAGATGGAACCAACGATTCGCAGTTTATGCTTGGGTTTGATGGCATCCTGATGTTCTAGCACCCCTCATCGGCGAAGAACCTCGTCAGCCACTACATCCGCGGTCGGGTGCATGGAATCGTCAGCGCGACATGAGTGACGCAATTTGGTAGCGACTTACGATCGCGATAGCTTCAGGATTTCCAGAATGCGCGCTGCGGTCTGCTCGATGGTGAGGTTCGTCACGTCGATCACCGGGTAACCGCGTGCTTGGTACTCGGCCTCGGCGGCCATCACCTCACGAATCACGGTGGGCAGGTCATCGTAGGCGCTGCTGCCGGCCCCAGAACGGCTTAATCGCTCCTTGCGGATTTCCTGCAGCCGCTTCGGCTGAGACGAAAAGGCGACAATCTTCCGCTTATTGATCTGTTCCAGTTCCTCCGGAAATCCTGTCTCCGGTGAGATCGATACGTTCGCAACCTTGAAGCCGAGCGAACTCAGGTACAACATGGTCGGGCTCTTGCTGACCCGACTCACTCCGACGATGACAATGTCAGCCTCTTCGAGCGTCCGCAATCCCAGTCCGTCGTCGTGCGACAGCGCGAATTCCATCGCGTCGATACGCTTTTCGTAGGTCGCATCAATTTGATGTAGTCGAGACAAATCGTTATCGGGCAACGAACCCACGCAGTCCGCCAGGAAATCGAGCAGCGGTCCGGTCACGTCGAAATGGGGAATCCGTCGCGACACGCAGACGCGGCGTACCATACGCTTGTCGGCAGTATTGGGTAAGCCGTGCAGAACGATCGGCCGACTACCCTCCAGGCTGTCGAGCGTGTCTTGGAGCTTTTCCAAGTCGTCTTGCATCGTATGTGTTACCAGTTCGAACCGCGCGTCCGAAAACTGCGTGGCAGCGATCGCCGCGAAGCGGTGCAAGAGATCGCCGGTGGCCCCAGCGATCAGATGCAACGTGTACAACTCACGCGAATCCTGATCAACGTCGGCCGGTGCGGACTTCTTTTTCGTTGTCTTTTTGCCCATTCAGACGAAACGATCTGGATGAATAAGTCTACTGATTCGAACTAAGGTGATTATAGCAACTTCTTACTCCACAGGTGTACGCCAACTTGCGGTATCTAGGACGAAGTTGCACGTCGGATTTCGGGCGCGTCAGAGCAACACGTCTCTCCAGCGTTGTTGGTAACGGTGCGAAGAATCACGCTGCTATCGCCTGCCGGGAACGGGAGCTACGGTAGATCACTGCTGTGTCGCACACAGCGGGGTCTCGCGAAACGCATTTGCACGTCAATGCAAAGTTGCGCGTTCCCGCCACGTTAGCGTTGATCGACAACCAATTTCACTTTGTTGTCGCTGAGTGGCTGCACGCTGCAGGTGAGTTCGCTAGTCTTGGGAGAGGCGTACTTGAGCGATACCAAAGGAATGCGCGCCCCATGGTCAGCATGCTCTTCACCCAACTTACGCACACTCTCGGCAGCTCTCGGCGGCAACACGTGCAGCACCAACACGCGATAGTCCCCCGCCGGGGCACCATCATCGGACTCGTAGGTCCCTAGTGTGAATTGACCCATCGAGTCCGTCTTGCCACGGGGCGAGGGGCTGGAATCTGCGGGCACGAACTCAATGGTCGCTTCCCGCACCGGTTCGCCAGAACTGAACACCACCTCACCACGAACTGGAAAAAGCGCCGGACGACCATCTCCGCAGCCGGCGCAAACGAGCAGCGGCAGAAACGTGTACCACCTGATCGCGCGGCACCAATCTGCCGCCAATAGCGAGAAAGATCTGAAGTTCGACGGAGGTGAAGTCACGGCAGAACAGCAACCACGATCAATACAACGGCGAGAACGTGTACTCGACTTCGTAGGCGTCGTCACGTTTACAAATTTCCGCGAGCGTCTGGGTGTCGATTTCGTTCTCCACCAGTCGCACCGAACCGTCTGCCATCACGAAGGGGCAGACGCCGACATGCCAGCTGCCGAATCCGATCGGTGGCACACTGGTGTCGTTGGGTCCGCGGGCGAGGCCAATCCCGAGCCCCCCAACACGCGCAAAGGCAGGCAAGTCTTTGCCGTTGTAAAGTGGACCGTTTTCAGGTGGCAGACCCAGGCGAGATTGCGGAACGTGCATCTCGCCGACCAACGCGGTATTGCTGGCACCGTCGACCAGATCCTTCAGCTGCACCTTATCTTGCCATCCCACCGGCTTGCCATCTTGGCACGAGGGTCGGCTCGAGATGATGACTCCCGTGCCGTTCCCGCCTCTCCAATAGGAAAACTGATCGTCGTACGACCCGCCACTCAGATCGCCATGATTGCCTGCGTAGTCGCCCACGGCACCGCCGATCATGGTGACGATCTCGAGGGAGCTACAGCCGCAAGGATAAGTGTATTCCTGCTCGACTTCTTGCGTTCCCACAACCGCCTCAGGAAGCGTTCGTCTGGACGGGCAAATAAACACCGCCGGGATATGCGCGCGAACCTCCTGGCTATGGTCCGGGTACGCGCCGTAGAAATCCCACGTGGCAGCCGCGTTCGCTTCTTCCAGATACGGGAGGATGCGAGCCAACCACGACGGCTGCGATGTGTCGCAGGCGTTAGGGCCAAAATCGTTGCGCGCTCGCAAACGCGCCGGGGGGAACGCACCCGTCGCGTCGTGTAACTGCAGGGTTGCGAGGCCAATTTGCCGCAAGTGACTCTTGCACTCCGTGGCCCGTGCCGACTCGCGAGCAGCTTGAATGGCTGGCAGCAATAGCCCAATCAGCGTGCCGATAATTGCGATCACCACCAGTAGCTCGACCAGCGTAAAGGCACGGCTTGATCCAAGCATACGATGAAACTGTTGCGGCATTGATTGGTACCTTCACGAGATTGACCAGGCAACTTGGGGCGTCATTGTAGCATAGCTCATCGGGCTGCAGATTATCGCGATACTAGACAAAGACGATCAGTGGGTGGTTCAGCGGCTTCGCAGCGAGCAGGAACGCATCGTTCCTCGATGAATGTGGTAAATCACATCACGCGTTATTGCTCATCCGCGCGGTTCGCTAGCATGCCGAGTGCAACCGCGTCGATGTCGTTCCCGATGCGATGCACGCTGCCATCGGCGAAGGCAAAGTGGCACACTCCATAGTGCCAGCTGCCAAACGTGTAATCGGAATCCGCATCAAATTCTGGTCCCGGCGAGATTGGAAACTCATCGCCACCGACCGCGGCAATCGAGGGCAAGTGCGAACCGTCGAAGATGGGGCCATCGATGGGCGGAACACCGAACTGATTGGCGCGCACGTGTCGCTCGCCCACCAACAGCGTATTACTCAGCCCATCGATCACGTCGGCAGCCGCGACCCGATCGATCCAACCGGTCGCCTCATTGTTGTCGCCACACTTTCGCCGGCTCGAAATGATCACACCGGTTCCGTTTCCACCAAATGCAAAGTCGGTCGGCAGTCCGATGAACCCGGGTGATGGGTCGCCGTGATTGGCCGCGTAGTCGCCTAATGAGCCCGTCGGATAGTCCACTCGAATTACGGGCGACGATGGAACCGACAGCGGATCGTCTCCCGGTGGTTGAATTGGTGCGGGTGGACCACCAGGGGGATTGGGACCACATACGGGGCAGAGCGTTGGCAAGAACGTGTACAACGGAGTCAAGTCGACCAACGCGAGAGACGCCAACACCGTCGCATCCAGCACGGCAGCTTGCGGGGCTGGCTTGGAGTGCAACAGTGCTATGTTGTCCTGCGGTGGCGGCAAGCTACTGATAAGATCATCTTCAAATACTTCATAGCGATACTCCTCATGTTGGAGCGCTTCGCTAGCATCGCGACGCGTTGGGCACAGGAAGACGTCCAGGATTTCGTTTCGCAAATGCTCTGGATGATCCGCGTAGGGTTGGTAGACATCCCACTGGTTGTAGGACGCCGCATGTTCCAAGTACGGCAGTAGCCTCACCACCCACGACGGTTCGCCACCTCCGCACGAAGGCGACGTGTCTCCAGGGCGATTGTTCAAACGGGCGGGCGGAAAGTACTGATAGTTGTTCTCGAACTGCAGCGTTGCCAGTCCGATCTGTCGCAGATTGTTTTGGCATTGGGTGGCCCGCGCTGACTCGCGCGCTGCTTGGACGGCAGGCAGTAGCAACGCCGCCAAGACGCCGATGATCGCAACGACCACCAACAGTTCGACGAGCGTGAAACCTCTAGTCGGAGATCGTGCCATGAGAATGCGACCGTTGATCACTGCAAAATCCGTCGCGCCTGACAGCCTCGAAACAACGCGGTACTCCGATCCGTTGCTATGCCGGCTCACGTGCCGCATCCATTCATTCTATCCGCGGAGCAAACTGTGTCAAAATCGCGCTGTTTTGCTCGTCGAGGCGCGAATTCCAAACGCAATTCCGTGTGCTCAACGAGGTCAAGCACCCTGGCGTACTAGCATCATTGCTGGCTCAGCCGTGTCCCAACTACGACGACGATTCTGCCGGTTGTATCGGCGCAACGTCGACCGAGACCGTCATACTGCGATCTCCACCGCCGACCAGAACGCCTTGGATCGGACTCACATCGCCGTAGTCACGTCCATAGGCAATCGTGATATGGTCGGTCGTGGGCACCACATCGTTGGTCGGATCGAAGTCGATCCAGCCGCGCTCGCCGCAATAGACCGCCAGCCACGCATGCGACTGGTCCGCTCCCACGAGCTGTGGCTTGCCCTCGGGCGAAACCGTCCGCAGATAGCCGCTGACGTACCTCGCCGCCAGCCCCATTGAGCGAATACATGCGATCTGCAAATGCGCAAAGTCCTGGCAGACTCCGGCTCGGTTGGAAAGTACCTCGGCCAGTGGCGTGCTGATGTTGGTGACGCGCGGTTTGTATTCAAAATCCTCAAAAATGCGATGCATAAGATCGAACGCTGCCTCGATGATCGGTCGTCCCTCAGGAAAGCTCGGTTTGGCGTAGTCTGCCAAAGCTGGAGCCGCGGCGGCGTATTCGGAATCGAACGAGAACAGACACTCGTCGATTCCCGCTTGCGGTGGCACACTCTTGAGATCCTGCGCCACTTGCTCCCAAGCGGGTGAACTTGCGGATTCTAGTTCACGACCAGCCGATTGAACTTCCACTTCGCTGGTCGCGGTGATCGAGAGTCCATGATGCGAATCGAGTAGCGAAAAGTACTCCACCGTATTTCCAAAATAATCGCTCTGCGACTTGATGGCCGCTGGTTCAGGCATGACGATCAAACGAAATCGATCGC
The DNA here is from genome assembly GCA_028285205.1 of Bythopirellula sp. GTDB lineage: Bacteria > Planctomycetota > Planctomycetia > Pirellulales > Lacipirellulaceae > Bythopirellula. The sequence goes on from JANQQA010000252.1 coordinate 80,648, forward strand.
AAGTCTGATGAGACAGGTTTCTCGGACGCAAATGCAGTTTATTCTGACATACGGGGACCGCTTCGGAGTACGCGTACTTGGTGGTATGACTGATACGGTAGCGCATGGAAAATCAAGATTGAGGGCTATCGGCCGGCGGCGTCACGGCAGCCGAGGTCAATCGTCGCGATTGACTGGTGTGAACCAAGTAGCGATTCGAAACTTCGTGCGACAGGTTCTGCAGATGCTGAGCCAAACTCTGTAGTAGCTCCTCCAACTTCTTCCGCTTGTTAGAGCTGTACTCTTCCGCCACTTGCACCACGTCGAACATCCGCAACGCGTGCACCATCGTAAAAATCAGCCTTTCATGCGGCAGATACCCGGCGGTATGATCCTCATTCGGCAGTTGCTCGAGCTGCTGCTGAAGCGTAACCAGCTGGTAGCCAATGCTCCTGGGGTTGGTTTCGTCGGTTAGGAGCAGATCGAGCACGGCCGGCATTTGCAGATTGGCCAGGTAACGAGACCGGTAGGTCATGATGCTATCGGCGACTTCCAGCAGGGCCTCGAGCACTTCCGTATCGGCTTCGGTCGATTCGATCAGACAACACTGCAGCAACTCGGTCGTTTGTAGGGCTCTTTCCAGCCGGCGGCCCAAGTCGAGAAAGCGGAACACGTGCGAGCGCGTCATGCTTTCCATACACATGCCCTCGATCGCCGCCAGGTCGACAATCAGCGTGTTAAGCCGACTGAGCAAGTCCGTCAGATCGTCTTGGTGGCCAGCTTGGAACTGCTGGTCGATACGGACGAGGACGCGCCACGTGTCGGGCGACAAGCGATCTCGCACTAACGATGCGGTACGAAACATATTGTCCACGATCACTCGCAAGCCGCCCGCCTGGCTGCGATCGAAAACAAGCCGGGGCAGCGCTGAATCGATGCCCGGCAACGACAGTCGGATGTCCTCTAGCGCGAAGTCGGGCTCGATCAACCCTTGCGCCGCGAGCGCGCGTAGCAAGGTGGTGGTCACATTGCTCGTACCGACCGAGGTTTCACTGGTCAGCTGCAGCACAAACGTGCGAAATTGTCGAGCCGCCGCGTCGGCACGCTCGATGTGTCGTCCCAGCCAATAGATATTGTCGGCCACACGACTGGGAAGATCGGAACCAGTGCGGCGCAGGACAATCGCTTCGTCGGTGGGTGAAAGCAACGACAGAAACTCGACCGGTTTGCTACTCAGAATCCACGTGTCCTTGCTACCTCTCGACGCGGGGATCGACAAGGGATTGTCCGCCGACGGATCGGAGGTGCGTGCCAGTCCGCCGGGCAACACGGTGTAGCCATCATCGTCAGCCAGTGCGAACGATCGCAGGACCAAATTGGACTGAGTGGCCCTGCCCTGCTCCCAACGCGGAATCGTTGAGAGGGCGGGACGTTCCTGCGCGACATACCGACCAGGGTTCGCCTGTATGCGGCGACGTAACTCATCAACCGGCAGCTTGTTCAGCTGATGTTCTTGTGCGTAACCCGCCCCTCGATAGCGATACGCTGAGGAAATCGCATACTGATCGAGGTTGGTCAGGACGCGATTCAACGAGCCTTCTTCTCCGCACCACCAACTGGCGATGCCGGGTAGCAACAGGTTTTCGCCCAGGAGAAAACTACAAAGTCGCGGCATGAAGGCCATAAAAACCGGCGATTCGACGAGTCCACTGCCAAGCGAATTTGCGACACCGACGTGATTGGTGTGCACCGCTCGCAGCAATCCCGCGACGCCCAGATTGGATTCGTCACTAAACTCCAGGGGGTCGCACATCTCACTGTTGGGACGTCTTAGCAACACATCGATTTGCATCAATCCGTCGAGTGTTTTCAGCCACACCTTGTCATCACGAACAGCCAGGTCACCACCTTCCACCAAGTTGTAGCCCAGATAGCGCGCGAGGTAGGCGTCCTCGAAGTAGTTTTCGTGATCAGGACCCCGCGAGTAGATAACGATGCGCGGGTTCTCTTGTGCCTGCGGCGAGAGACACTGTAGCCGCGTCTTCAGCCGCATGAAGAACGGTGCCAATCGCTGCACGTTGCAAGTCCTGAATATCTCGGGCAGCATCCGCGACACAACAACCCGATTCTCAAGTGCGAAGCCAATGCCTGAGGGAGCTTCGGTACGATCGGCGAGCACCCACCAACGCCCTTGCGCGTCGCGTCCTAGATCGGCAGCGTAGAAATCCAGAAACTCGCTCTGCCCGATCGACGACCGCTCGTGGAACGGCAAGCGGAAGCCCGAGTGACCGAACAGAACCTCGGCGGGAAGTACGCCCTCTTTGATTAGCCGTTGCGGACCGAGTAGGTCTTCCAGTACCAACTGGAGCAGCTTAGCGCGCTGTGCGACGCCGGCAGATACTTGATTCCATTCCGCCTCGCCGATCAGAAACGGGATGGCGTCCAAATCCCAGGGGCGTGCATTGCCTTCTGGGTCGCCGTAGGCACTGTAGGAAATACCGTTTCCGTGGATCAAGCGCTGCGAGTGTTCCCAACGGCGCGCGAACTCCGCTTGCCCCACTCGCTTGAGCAAACCGACGAATTGCTGCCAAGCGGGCCGAAACTCACCCGCCGCGGTCAGCAACTCATCGTAACGCCCCGGAGGAAGCGAATACCCGCCGAAAATATCACGCGGGTCTGCGTGCGGTTTGCCTCCGACGCGAGTTCCTGTGGACGTCTGCTGCTGACTCTGCATGGTTGTGATTCATCGGCTAATGCTTGCCGCGTCGCAAATCCAATGTGAGTGGGAATTCACGGCTAGGCTGATCGGCCCGAATTGTAGCATTGCCCGGCGAATGACCAAAGCTGAAGAATCGTGTGGCCCGGCGACTCTCCGCCTCCAGCGCGTTGACTGGGAAAGTTGTCGGATTCAGCCCACCAGGATGTCCAACGTGGTATTGACACCCGCCGACGGATCGGCCCATCCACTCGTCGTGCAAATCGAATATTATCGGCCCATCAACTCCCAACGTGGGGTGCAGGCAACTAGGCGGCTGCCAGGCTCGAAAACGCACACCCGCGACAAACTCGCCTTCCCTGCCGGTGGGATGCAACGGAACACGACGTCCGTTGCAAGTGAGCACGTACCGTGGATCGGTCATGCCTTGTACTTTGACCTGGACGCGTTCGACCGACGAGTCGACGTACCGCGCGGTATATCCGCCCCCTGGCTCCTCGCCCAGCACGTACCATGGTTCCATGGCGCGACGGAGTTCGACGTGAACGCCTTGCTGGGTGAATTCGCCAATAAACGGATAGCGAAACTCGTGATGGGCATCGAACCATTCCAGCTGGAGATCGAAGCCTGCGGCTTGGGTGTCTTCGATCACGTGACCAAAATCTTGCCAGATGAAGTGCGGCAGCATCCAGCGGTCATGAATCGTCGTGTTCCAGCTGACGAGTTCGTCGCTGTATGGTTGGTCCCAAAACTTCGCCACCAACGCTCTGAGCAACAACTGCTGCGTTAAGCTCATCCGCGCGTGGGGAGGCATCTCGAAAGCGCGGAACTCAACGAGGCCCAATCGCCCCGACGTTGTATCCGGCGAGAATAACTTATCGATGCAAAATTCAGAGCGGTGCGTATTGCCCGAGCCATCGACAAGGATATGTCGAAAGATGCGATCGACCAGCCAGGGCGGCACGTCGTATCCGGCCTTCACTTGTTCGAAAGCAATGTTGAGTTCGTATATCGAGTCGGACCGCGTTTCATCAACACGGGGCGCCTGGCTCGTGGGGCCGATAAACTTGCCCGAGAACATGTACGAGAGTGACGGATGGTTGTGCCAGTACCCAACAAAGCTCTTCAACAAATCGGGACGCCGTAGCCAAGGGCTGTCGGCGGCGGTTGGGCCACCAAGCACGACGTGGTTGCCGCCGCCGGTGCCGGTATGCGAACCGTCCAAATCGAACTTCTCGGTTCCGAGGCGCGTCTGTCGGGCGTCGTCGTAGACGCCCGTGGTGATGTCTACCAACTCGTTCCAGTCGTGGGCTGGGTGGACGTTCACCTCGATCACACCCGGATCGGGCGTCACTTTGATGTGCTGCAATCGCGAATCGTGTGGAGGAAGATAGCCCTCGATCATTACGGGCATATCGAGCGACTCACTGGTCTGCTCGATGGCCGCCACCAACTCCAAATAGACCTCAGTGCGATCGACCGGTGGCATAAACACATGCAATCGGCCATCACGAGGTTCCACGCACAGCGCGGTGCGCACGACCTCGGCAGGATCGTCGTCGTACCGGCTATCCACCTTAAATAGCCGCGACGGATCGATCTGGCTCGTGTCGCTGCGCTCGTTCCAAGCCCCGTTGCCTCCACCACCATGATGCCCCAACTGGTTGCCGTCGGCCCCAGCTGTGGCGTACTGCGGAATCTGTTGCAGAGTGCGTGAAGCACGTAGGCTTTGATCACCGACTCGACTGCCTGCTCCAAACCACGCTGCACGATCTCGAAACTGTGCATGAGAAGGCAGATCAGCAACTGCCACTAACGGGTCGGCATCGAAGTAGTCGAGTGGGTAACCCGGGTCACGCTCGTAAAGCAACGACTGCAGTGGCAAACGATAGCCCATCGCCGAGTCACCTGGGATCAAGAACAACTCGTCGGATCGCACTGCCCACTGGCCGCTTTGCCAGCACGGGGTTGGTTCCCACCAGCGATATTGCAGTGGCAGCACAACTCCGACCGAAGCGGTGATACCTTGCTCGAACACTCGCGCGACGCGTTCACGTTCCTCGATGTCTTCCAGCTTGGAATCGTGAATATCGACATTCGGCGGCAGACGACGTTCGCGCCAGGTGTAATACATGACGTCTTCGTAAGCGGGCAGCGCGTGTTCTGGGTTCACTTCCAGCCGTTCGGCCAGAGCGCGAGCAAACCGCTCGGCGTGCTCCGCGGTGTGGCCATAGTCAATGTCCTTCTTGGCAAACAGCGCCTGATTGCGCCAGATTGGCTCGCCGTCCTTGCGCCAATAACAGTGCATCGCCCAGCGTGGCAGAGATTCACCCGGATACCATTTCCCCTGGCCATAGTGCAGTAAACCGGCGGGGCCAAAGCGGTTGCGGAGTCGGCTCATCAGATCGTCGGCAAGCCGTTCTTTGTTTGGCCCCACGGCGGCGGTTTGCCACTCCTCGCCGTCCATATCGTCGATCGAGACGAACGTCGGCTCGCCGCCCATCGTCAAACGGACATCGCCTACCGACAAGCGGCGATCGATCTCGTGGCCGAGGGACTCGATGCGGGTCCATTGCTCTTCGGTGTAAGGCTTGGTGACGCGTGGATCTTCGTGAATGCGTTCGACCGACATGTCGAAGTCGAAGGTGACCTCGCAATCGCCAAGACTGCCTGTGATGGGCGCGGCCGAAAGTGGTTGCGGAGTACAAGCCAAGGGGATGTGCCCCTCGCCGGCGAGCAAACCGGACGTTGGATCGAGTCCAACCCAACCGGCGCCAGGCAGGTAGACCTCCGACCAGGCATGCAGGTCGGTAAAGTCGGCTGCAGGGCCCTCCGGACCGTCGAGTGGCTTTTGATCGGCCACGAGCTGAATCAAGTAGCCCGAGACAAACCGAGCCGCGAATCCTAAGTGCCGAAGTGCCTGAGTCAGTAGCCAGGAGGAATCGCGGCAAGAACCGCTGCCAAGTTCCAGAGTCTGCTCCGGCGTCTGCACGCCAGGTTCCATGCGCACGAGATAATCGATGTCGTGTTGGAGTCGCTGGTTGATATCGACCAGGAAGTCGATCGTCTTGCGTGGCGTTCGATCGATGGAAGCCAGCAACCCGTGAAACTTCGCGCCGGTTTCGCCTAGCGCGAAGTAGGGCTCTAAGTCGGCCTTCACATCGTCGTCGTAGACGAAAGGGTACTTCTCCGCAGCGGGCTCCAAGAAGAAGTCGAACGGATTGATCGACGAGAGTCGCGCCGTCAGGTCGATCTCGACGGAGAGATACTCCACAGGGTCCGGAAAAACGCAACGTGCCAAATAGTTTCCGAAGGGGTCTTGCTGCCAGTTGAGAAAGTGACCCTCGGGTTGGACTTTGAGCGAGTAACTCTCAATGGGCGTGCGGCTGTGTGGCGCGGGGCGCAAGCGAATGACTTGAGGGCCGAGCCCTACGCGTCGATCATAGTGGTAGCTGGTCTTGTGCTGGAGGGCGACTCGGATGCTCATAGTGTTGGCTTGCTCTTAGAGGTTTCGATTCGCGCTTCACGAGATCGACTGCGATTGAGTTTGAGATTGCTCTCCTTCCGTGATCGATGTGGGCAATCGGAAAAAATCTTGGTGGATCGCTTCGCCGAGCTGATTCAGCTGGTTTTGGAATTGATCGATGTACTCGTGCATGCCGCTACGCACAATATCGTCGATACTAGTGTAGTCCAAATCCGTGCGCAGGCGGCCCATGAGCTGCTCGCTTCTGAGATTAAACGTCCCCAGGCTGGTTCCCGTGATCTGACATAACGATTCTTGCGCAAAAATCAGGCAAAAATGCATGGCACGCGGAAATTCGCGATCTAAGATTAAGAATCCCGCCACATTCGCTGGGGTGATCTGTCCATGCACACGACGATACATCGTCAATGCGCTGGCCGACTTGAGCAGCGCCGACCAGCGAACGACATCCAATGCGGAGCCAACCTCCTGGGCGTTGGGCAACAGCAAGAAGTACTGCACGTCGACGATGCGCGACGTCTTGTCGGCGCGTTCCATTAGTCGACCTAAACGGGTGAAGTGCCAAGCTTCGCCGTATGACATCGTCGCGTAGGTGAGCCCAACCAATGTGTGGCTCGACTGTTTCACAGCATCGCAGAACGCGTTGGGTTCCACCCTCGATTGGCCGCCTTCAGCGGCGGATTTGACCATCTTGAAAAAAGTGTTGATGTGTTCCCACATCGGTGCCGGAATTGTATCGCGCACGCTCCGCGCGTTTTCTCGTGCCCGTGTGAGGCACGACAAGATCGAGTTTGGGTTGCGGTCGTCGTAGGCGAGGAATTCTAACACGCCTTCTCGAGTCGGTTCGCCGTAGAGTTCGTTGAACAGTTCCTCGTCGCCGGTTGTGTAGACCAGTGGATGCCACTGCGACCCGAGCGGCGAGCCATCGCCGAGCGTGAGGTTATAGTTCACGTCGATGAAACGAGCCACGTTTTCCGCCCGTTCGATGTATCGCGACATCCAATACACCGACTCGGCGACCCGACTAAGCATCTTTGGCCCCGACTGTGCTGACTGTGTGTCCGCCTGCCACTCCATCGTGCGCGAAATCGGGACGCAGGACCCAGGTGTCTTTGCTGCCTCCTCCCTGCGAGGAATTGACAACCATCGAGCCCTTCTTCAGCGCTACTCGCGTTAGTCCGCCCGGCATGACGTAGATTTCTTTTCCGCACAGCACGAACGGTCGCAGATCGACGTGGCGAGGTTCCAGACGATCTTCCACGAGCGTAGGAACGGTCGACAACTGCAACATGGGCTGGGCAATGTAGTTTCTTGGATTCGAGCGGATGCGGTCCACATACGCCTCGCGCTCGGCCGGCTCCGCCTGCGGACCCATGAGTATCCCGTATCCGCCGGACTCGTTGGTTGGCTTCACGACCAATTCATGCAGGTGCGTGACTACGTATTCGCATTGCTTCGGATCCGAGCAGACGTACGTGGGAACGTTTTCCAGGATTGGCTCCTCGCCCAGATAGTACTTGATGATCTCAGGCACGTAGGCGTACACCGCTTTGTCGTCCGCTACGCCGGTTCCCGGCGCGTTTGCTAAGGTCACGTTGCCACGTCGATAAGCGTCAATTAAACCGGGGACGCCCAGGCACGAATCCTCACGAAAACAGCGAGGGTCGAGAAAGTCGTCGTCAATGCGCCGATAAAGCACATGGACCGGCTCAACGCCCTTGGTCGTCCGCATGTAGACGTGCCCATCATCCACCACGAGATCGGACCCTTGCACCAACTCCACGCCCATCTGCTGTGCAAGGAACGTGTGCTCGAAGTAAGCCGAGTTAAACTCCCCCGGGGTCAGCACTGCCGCCGTCGGCTTGGGAACGTGAGGTGGCGCGCATTCGATCAGTCGTTGCAGGAGTTGTTCTGGGTACTCTTCCACGGCGGAGACTGACATGCCTTCAAACAGACGGGCGAAAGCACGCTTCATCACTTCGCGGTTTTCCAGCACGTAGGAGACGCCAGACGGGCACCTTAGATTGTCTTCCAATACATAGATCGTCCCATCCTCGTGCCGAATCAGATCGACTCCGCTGATATGGCACCAGACACCTCGCGTGGGACTGAAGCCCTCCATCTGAGGTCGGTAGGTGGTTGCCGACAGGATGAGTTCGCGCGGCACCACGCCATCGTTGAGGATTTTCTGATCGTTGTAGATGTCTTCAACGAACAAATTCAGCGCGTAGACACGCTGTTTGAGTCCCAATTCGACTTTTTGCCACTCATCCTGATCGATGATTCTGGGAAGTAAGTCGAAGGGCCAGACCTTCTCTGCGCCGTCCTCGTGTCCATACACGTTGAACGTGATTCCCATGTTCGACAGATTAAGCTCCGCTGCCTTCTGTCGTTCACGGAGTTCGTGCTCGGAGATTGCCTTTAATCTGGACACAAAATCGGTGCACGCAACGCGAGGTTTGTTCTCGCCTAGGAACATCTCGTCGTATCCAACCGGTCTGTAGGACATGCTACTCCCGTGTTTTTGCGTTCAGCTTCAGCACTTGTACTCGATGGGCCAAATTTCGGTCAATATGCACATACCGCAAGCAGCAAGTGCCAGATCACTGCGCACTGTAGCCATAAACAGGCTGCAATTACCCACGTTTGACGCCATTATTGGCGATTAATTTGAATTGGGATCGCAGCAGTGCAAGAGATGTGCCAATTCCTGGCGAATCAGGCCCGCGCGAGGCGTGAACTCAGGACATATGGCGGCAAACGAAAAAAGGCCTGGCAGCATTTCGCTGCCAGGCCCATCGATAGGGAGGCTGGTTTCCCTAAATCGCTCGCACTCTCAGCATTCCATCAACGGCGACGGCGAACCGTGCCACAGAGCCCGACGATTCCTAAGCCGACCAGCGCCAGCGAGGTTGGCTCGGGGATGACGCTGATGCGGATAGTTGCGACCAGCTCATCGGCACCAATTGTGGTGTCGTTGATCGTCACGCCATTGGGAGTGACCAAGCCCATGAACTCAGATAGGTCGTCAGCTAAAGTAATAAAGCCGCCTTCAGCAGCACCTTCACCGCCCATGCGACCTTGAGCGAATGCAGCACCACCGTCAACGCCCGCGTCATTAACTTCGGTACCCGCGTCATAGATTTGGCGACCGAAGACTTGAATTTCAAAGACACCGTTAGTGCCAAGAAAGTTGTCGCCGGAATCAAAGACTTGGTATGCCAGCGGATCGCTGTTTGCGATGAACGTGTCATTGGTCGGCACGACCATCGAAGCAAAGCTGAAGTACTGGTAGCTTGAAGGATTGATAGCCGTCACGGTCGTCGAAGCCGTTTCGCCTGGCGCCAGCGGTGGTGGAGCCGTTGGGCTTGCGACCACGCCGCTAATATCGCCAGGGCTGGAAGGACTAGCAATAAAGTCCATGTCTAGCGGACCAACGTCACCAACTTCGGCTATGGTTTCCAGAGCACTTGATGCCGTAGCACCGCTATCGAAGATATCAAAGCCGCCGCTGTGAAACCCGAACCATACAGGCGTAATGAAAAAGTCGCTGTTCCCTTCGTTAGTTACTTCGACAGTAATGGGGTCTCCACCCATGACGACCTGGGCTGAGGCAGTTTGACCGATCATCAATCCGCACGCTACAGCTAACCCAAAACACAATTTCTTCATCATCACTTTCCTTTCCAATTTAAGAACTAAGGTGCCAATGCCCAATGAGCAGCAATTTGCTGAGAACATCAACTTCGAACTACAGCCCTACAGCCGAAGTCGCCCCCACATGGTTCCAGTTATAGTTACGTCAACGCACTCACAATGTGACCTGTCCCACGCAACGCAAAACTTTCCAAAGTTTTTTGACGCCTTGAATGTAAGCAATTTCACAATTGGTTGTTTTTTACCATACCAAGCTGCAAGCATATCTCTAGCGCAAACAGATACTCGAAATCGCTGACCTGAAGAACGGCTACGCAATCACGCTGCCCAGCGAGATGAGAAGACGAGCCCGTCATGGGAATTACAGCTAAAAGCACGAACCAATCGGACGGCTAGCGTGTCGGCGGGTCGTACTTCACTGACCGACGAAAGCGATCGGCTCTCATTGTTACCGCTCGTATGCGTATATTTGGTGAACTCGCTCACAGAAGAGAAAAATCAATCGAAAAAATCCGCAGCAGTCACTCTATGTCAGCAGCGTAGCCCCCTGCCCCACTACCGCGAAAACGATACAATCAGCGTTTTGTGAAGTAGTTCACATACTCCTACCCAACTACAGCTTCGCGGAAAGGTTTGTCACGTTGGCCAACACGCAAGAAACGAGTACCGAACTCAATAAATACAGCCGTCACATCACCCAGCCGAAGTCCCAGGGCGCTTCCCAGGCGATGCTCCTGGGCACTGGGCTGACCAACGAGGACCTGTCCAAGCCTCAGATTGGCATAGCTAGCGTGTGGTACGAGGGTAACACGTGCAACATGCACCTGCTCGATCTGGCCAACAAGGTGAAAGAAGGCGTCCAGCAGGCGGATTTGGTCGGCATGCGTTTCAATACCATCGGCGTGTCAGACGGCATCTCGATGGGCACCAGCGGCATGAGTTACTCACTGCAGTCGCGCGACCTGATCGCCGACTCGATCGAAACCATCATGGAAGCCCAATGGTACGACGCGTGCATCACCCTGCCCGGCTGCGACAAAAACATGCCCGGCTGCTTGATGGCACTAGGCCGATTGAATCGCCCCGGGCTGATGGTCTACGGTGGGACGATCAAACCGGGCTTCACGCACTTCGGCGGTGACAAGCAAAAGCGAGACATCGTCAGCGCCTTTCAATGCTACGGCGAGTTTCTGGCCGGCAAGATCAACGAAGACGAGCGCAAGGAAATCGTGCGTTGCAGTATCCCTGGTGCTGGAGCGTGCGGCGGTATGTACACAGCCAATACGATGGCGTCGGCCATCGAAGCCCTGGGGATGAGTCTCCCCTACAGTTCATCGATTCCAGCAGAGCATCCCGACAAATTGCAGGAGTGCCTCGACGCGGGAGCGGCGATTCGCACTTGCCTGGAACGCGACATCAAGCCGCGCGACATCATGACGCGCGAAGCGTTCGAAAACGCGTTGGTGTATTTGATGGTCGTCGGCGGTTCGACCAACGCGGTGTTGCACCTGATTGCCATGGCGCGCAGTGTGGACGTCGACCTGACAATCGACGACTTCCAGTCGGTCAGCGATCGCACACCACTACTCGCCGATCTGAAACCGTCGGGTCGTTACGTGCAGGAAGAGCTTCATGAGGTGGGCGGCACGCCGGCCGTGATGAAGATGCTGCTGGACGAAGGTCTCATCACCGGCGACTGCCTGACCGTCACGGGGAAGACCATCGCGGAGAATCTCAGCGACTTGCCCGCGTTGAAGGAAGGCCAAGACGTCGTCCGTCCACTGTCCGACCCCATCAAGGCGACTGGCCACATCCGCATCATGCGTGGCAACTTCTGCCCCGACGGCGCGGTCGCAAAGATCACCGGCAAAGAGGGATTGCAATTCTCCGGGCCAGCGAACGTTTTCGACTCGGAAGAAGACATGCTGGCCGCGCTAGAGCAAGACAAAATCAACAAGGGCGACGTCGTGATCATTCGTTACGAAGGTCCTCAAGGCGGCCCCGGCATGCCCGAGATGCTCACGCCCACTAGCGCGATCATGGGCGCTGGCCTGGGCAACGACGTTGCAATGATCACTGATGGGCGCTTTAGCGGCGGTTCGCACGGCTTCATCGTGGGCCACGTCACTCCCGAAGCCCAAGTCGGCGGCCCGATCGCGCTGGTGCAAAATGGCGATCCGATCACGATCGACGCGGAAGGGAACACGATCGACATCGACGTGTCCGACGCAGAAATGCAATCTCGCCGCGACGCCTGGACCGCTCCAGCCTACAAAGCCACGCGAGGTACGCTCTACAAGTACATCAAAAACGTCAAAAGCGCCAGCGATGGTTGCGTGACCGACGAGTGAGCTTAGCGATCGAGTCGACGGCGGGTGAGAACACCCATTGCTCCGAGCATTGCTAATGCGAGCGCACCCGGCTCTGGCACCGAGGTGCCACTGCTCGATTGTGAACCCTCGACAGGCGGTAAAGCAACGCTCCCAACACCCGACGCTTCGTCGAATGCAGTGGGCAGACTCGCTTCGTCGAATGCAGAGGGGATAGTCCATGTGATTCCAGCACTCAGCGTCACCCCTCCGACCGACGAGCTACCGTGGAAGTTTCCGCGAGGAATAGAACTGGGCGGCGCGACGAAGTTTCCTGATGCACCTGCGAACGCATCGGTTGCAAGCAGCATGCTGGTCAAACAAGCGACACCAAGCAAACCAGAAAACTCACGGCAGTACTTCATAGCAGTTGACCCCAAAAAACAACTAGAGTGATTTCAGATAAGTTCTAATCTACCAGAATCGATTGGGGCAGACTAGCCTTGCGTAAAAAGGGCCTTCACCCCAGCAAAGAGTCTTGCGAACGAACTCTCTGCCCTCTTTGCAGAATCGCTATTCGCAGTGAATCCGGCATCGAAGTGAACGACCTCATTTGGAAACTACACAGTGCCAAATACCCCAAAGCCTACCCATCCTGCTTCCGCAAACTATTGCCGAGCAGATTTCTTTACCCTAAGCTGCTGACAGCCCGGATGATAGGAGAACAGCGGCACCATCCCCCGTGCCGCTTTCTCTATCCGCTACCAAGCTCTCGTTCACTATCCAAACAGTTGCGAATTCCGATACGAGAACTTATTATCTCCCCCTATGGAACAACCAGCAGGCACTCCTGAAAAACCAGTGTTCGAGGCTACCGGGGGTCTAGTAGTCGGCCTCTGGTCATGCTCCTGGCCGTTTGCGTCGGTCACACTTTATCGCGACCGCGTTGAGTTCAATGCGCCGACCAATACTCATTACACGCTTACGAAGTCGGACATTGTCAGCTTCGACTCGATGGGTTGGCTTCCCATCCCGATCACGCGCGGCGTGAGGTTCCGGCACCGGCACAGTGACTACGCGGCGAAGTTCGAATTCTGGACATCCTCTCGCGACGACTTCCTCGAAGCATTGCAGGCACACGGCTTTGGCCAGTAACGGAGTGGTGCTTCCGAGCAATCCACCTAGAGTTTCTTAGCACTGTCCTACGACTGTATTGCTGAGATTATTCTAGTAAGGCATCACCGGCACCGATACAACTAGAGCCAATGCAATTCCGGCCACGAGTAGTACAGCCAGTAGACCTAGAAGGCTGATTTGGTATCGAGGTTAGGGCTTAATCAGTACCGTAACGCATGCTCGAATCTTTCCCAGAAGCACTGCAGCTGAACTGACCCGTCTGTTCAAGCTACCCGATGGCTAACCATTGCACTTCCCCGCCATTTGAACTACTCAATCAAACACGTTACGTTTTAAAGCGTGAGACCTATGGCGGGCTTAGCCATCAACAGGTCGTTCCCAAGTTACTATTCTGCCACAAACTAAAGTGTCGAAGTATGAAAAATATCCTTGCCCTTTTTCTTTGTGTAATTGTATCTACGCCATTAGTCGCAAATGAGCCCGAAGGTAATAAATATCAAAAGAAGTATAGTAAGAAAGCATTCTACTTTGCAGGATGGGGAGCCCCTGGAAAAGGATCAGAAGAAGAACAACTGGCGCAGATGAAGACATGGGCTGAGGCCGGTGTAACTGATTTATTGCCGGGTGCGGGAAAAGATCGATTGATCGAATTGGTGAAACTGGGGAAAGACGCAGGGATTAGAATCCATGCCTGGCACTGGATGATGAACGTGGGAGGCAGCAAAGAATGTCGAGAACATCCTGAGTGGTACTCTGTAAACAGGTTGGGACAAAGTTGTAGAGATTTTCATCCCTACGTTGGATATTACAATTTTCTCAGCCCATTCTCTCCGGGCGCACGGGAGTACATAAAGAAAGGTGTAAGACAGAAAGCTCAAATTGAAGGAATCGCCTCTGTTCATTTCGACTATATCCGATACGTAGATGTGATTCTTGGTGCAAATCTGCAGAAGAAGTACAAGCACAATGGCGGCCCGCTTGTGCAGGATAGACTGCTCCCCGAATACGACTTTGGATATCACCCATTGGCAAGAGACGCATACAAAAAGGAATTTGGTATCGACCCAATGGAAATGACAGACCATGTTGAAAACCCTGCCTGGCAACAGTTTCGTATGAATGCCATTTCTTCATTGGTGGAGGAGTGTGTGGAAATATGCCACCAGGAAGATACGGCAGCTTCAGCTGCAGTTTTTCCTTTCCCGCAATTGGCTCGTGAATACGTTAGGCAGGATTGGGGGCATTGGAACCTGGATTACTTTTTTCCTATGGCATACAAGAAAGACCATGAAGGGAATTTGGGCTGGGTTGGTTTTGCAACGCGAGAGGGGGTTAGAGATTTGAATCCTGGGCAACACCTTTTTACTGGAGTGTTGGTTGGTCACTACGGTGATAATATGGCTGATTTTGAGGAAGCCATCGTGCAGGCCCACGATAACGGGGCGAAAGGGATTGCTTTTTTCACCATCAATGCGCTCTCGAAAAAGCATCTTGCAATCATCAAAAAATACGATGATCTGTACAACTGAAGTTCGCCAAGGCTGGTAGACGCAAGCGTTCATTAAACCTTTTCAATACCCACAACTTTTGGGAGTTTCACCAACGGCGGAGGTGTTCACGCTCCAGAGTTTGATTTTTGCTGACTTTTGCGTTTCGCATTGTTCGCTGCAATGCACTTTTCTCCGCAAAAGTCATCACTTTTGCATGCTTCGATTTTGTTTTGGCCCCGAAAACAGGTTCTTTGTGAAAGTCAGGACTCGCAAAAGTCGGTGACTTCTGCCTGATTCGGGTTTCCGCATCGTGCAGCAAGCGAACGTCGCCACGATCAATCAGGACCCTCGATGCGCGCACCGAGAGGACAGACCACGGCCAAACGATAACCGTCGCTCACGATACGGTTGAATCGTCAAAGAACCAGTGGCATTTGCAGCCGAAGGTAATTCTACCCCAAGGCATGGCCCAATTTCAGCAACAAAAAGACGGCCATGTTCAGCGACGGCTGATGAGTAGAAAGCTGGACATGAGAGTGGATTCCTCGCGTGGTGTGTCCCTTCTCATGTGGAAACTGGATTCCAAGAAAAATGCACGAGTTGATGAGGTTGAGGCAGTTGGAAACCACCAGATTCCAGCGGAGGCGAGTCCCTTCTCCGCTGGAAACTGGATTCCAAAAAATCTACAGAGGACGATGAATCTTAGAGATTTTACGAGAATCTGCCCGTGCCCATGTGGACACGCGACCGCTGCCTGTTGAGGGCTAATCGTTTTTTTGCTAGCTGCTAATCGAAAAGGTACAATCTGGCGAGACCAACGATAACGTTCTATACAACGGTAGAACCAATTCTAGCATGGGCGTGTTTTGCGTTTTAGCACTCGAACACTTTTCGTAGTCGTCGCCGTCGCCTCAGTAATGGCGGCCCTTGTCGGTTGGGCGATTCGCAGCGTCAATCGTGCCTACGATTCTATGGAAGACTTCTACGCCCTGAATGTAACACATGTAATGTTGCACGATTACATAAGTGCAAACGACGAATTCTGGCCATCCTCGTGGGATGAATTGAATCCGTACTTCATCAAGCATAAGAACCAAGGATGGTCAGCGGACATTGAGTCGCTACAGCAACTTGTGGACATCGACTTTAACTTCGCTCCCGACGAATACTTCGACGGTGACACCAGCCAGCTATTGGCTGTGCCAAAGCTAGTGTCGCTGAAATCATACAGAAACGACATTGACTGGGAAGAATTGAACGAGGTCAATCGTCGCCTTTTGGCAACGTTACGTTCGAGGCACCCGTCGGATTGATTGTATACCAATACGCCAGTTCATGCGTTCGGCGTAAAGTGCCGAAGCAGATTGGCAAATAGCCAATTCCACAATAGAAGAGTCCCTCCTCCGCTGGATAGCGTAGGCGGCACTTCAACTACTTCGCTGCCAGCACCAGGGATAGGAATGGCGTCTTCCTTTCCGCAAAACGGCGAGTTTCATTACAATTTTGAATTGGAGAAGGGATGAAGCTGTATTCGAGTTTCCCCCTATATCCCTCAGATTGGTGAAACAACGCCACAGTCATGAAAGCTCGATTTGGAGAACGGCCAATGACACAGCCCACACGGAAATGGCAATTGCTTCGTGGTGGTGTTGTAATCGCTGATATTGAGCAAAATGACTCTGAATTCCCTTGGTTTCACGGCGTTTTATTGCCGACTCCTGCGTTTGTTGACTTCGCCCCTTTGTTTCAAGCAGCCCAAGTTTTTGCAGAACGTGAAGAGTTTGATACACCTGAGTCGGAAGCTGCTTTCGTCGCTATCGATGAGCTTCATCTATCAATCAGGAACGTTCAGGAAGACACTATCTATAACAAGGTTATGCTGAATGTGACTGGGTCGGACATCTCATGGCGATGCCACGGAGATTGAGAATATTGTCACTATTGGGCCCACAGCAAGCAGCTCGTACCACCCACTGATGCGCGCATCGAAGTGAACCTTCGACGCTGGAACCTGCTAGACAATCCCAACGGAGGTTGGGGAAATCTAAACTCTATATCAATCGTTAGCAACTCTGCTGGTTGCCCCCGTCGCCCGAGCCGCGGCAGTGCCTGGGCGGCTTTCTCCTACGATCAGCGTGAAGCACCATACAGAGTTTGTGCTTCGACTGTGAGAATAATGAGGCTGGTGTTCCCTCGTGTCCCAACCTGTGAGAGCTGACGATGAGTCGATCTGGTTACGTGACGATCGCTGTGGCTGTGGTTCTGTGGATTGGCGTCGTGGCCTGGAGTCGATTCTCGCAAGTACCAACTCCCGACGACGAAACGAGTCCCACCGCGACCCTGATGCAGTACACGATGGAGCTGCCGGAACCGATTGACGGTGGGGAGTATCCAGCGGCCGAAGCATTCCTGTTGCTCAACGCCCGCGACCAGGCATCGCGACTGGCGGCCGCAAATCAGATCGAGAAACACTGGCACATCGCCAATGTCGCACCGATTTTGGAAGGCTCGAGACTTATGCAACGACTGTCTTCACGACAGATTCAGATTCTCGAGGAACGGACCGGCACAAGTTTCGGTGGTGATACGCACCAGTGGTATGACTACCTCTGGAATCAGCCTTATGAGCCGCACCCTCATCTCGCTTCGTTTAAGTCCGCACTCTACGCCAGAATCGATCCTCGTTTCGTCGAGTATTTCGACGACAAGCGTCCCGCGACCATCCGCCTGGATGAAATCCTCTGGGGTGGCGTCGTCCGCGATGGGATTCCACCGCTGAAGAACCCTGAGATGCTATCCGCCCAACAGGCAGACTACCTCGAGGACTCGAATGTCGTCTTTGGGATCTCGATCAATGGTGACGCACGTGCGTACCCGAAGCGGATCCTGGCTTGGCACGAAATGTTCAAGGACACGGTCGGTGGCATTTCGATCAATGGCGCCTACTGCACACTGTGTGGTTCCATGATTGTGTATGACACGAAGTTCAACGGTGTCCACCACGAGCTAGGCACGAGCGGATTCCTGTATCGCTCCAACAAGCTGATGTACGATCATGCCACCAAGTCGATGTGGTCAACGCTGACGGGTGAGCCCGTTGTCGGTCCACTGGTTGGTCAAGGAATCAAACTGAAACGGCTGCACGTTGTCACGACGACCTGGGGCGAGTGGCGACGTCGGCATCCCGAGACGACCGTGCTCTCGCTCCGAACCGGGCACCGACGCGACTACGGCGAAGGCGTCGCTTATCGCAGGTACTTCGCGACCGATCAGCTAATGTTTCGTGTTCCGTTCCACGACCGACGTTTAAAGAACAAACAGGAAGTCGTCGCGCTGCGATTCGACGATCAGTCTGAGCCGCCGCTCGCGATCGATACCGCGTTCCTCAACGAAAACACCGTCCATCACGACAGCATCGGCACGCAACGGCTGGTCGTGCTGACGGACCCGACCGGAGCCAATCGCGTCTACGATCCGGGCGAGGTGCGTTTCGAGCGTTGGGATGGAAACGATCGTGCGATCGACGCCGACGGTGGCACTTGGCAGGTGAGCGAAGCAGGCCTGACGAGTTCTGACGGGACCGTCCTCCCTCGCCTGCCCTCTCACCGCGCGTTCTGGTTCGGCTGGCACGCAGCCTTCCCCAACACACGACTCGTCGGCGGCTGATCTCGTATCGCCCTCGAAGTGCCGCCATCCTCACTCGTTCATGGTTTTTTCAGTTCGTTCCGGAGCCTATCCACATGGACGCCCCGGCGGATGTACAATGGGATGAATCCATCCAAAGCCATCTCTGACCCTTGAGCTGTGACTATGCAACCACGAACAACGCAATCCATAAACAAGATGTGCACTTACGCCCTGGCGCTGTCGTGCCTTTCATTCTCGATCATCCAGACAGCCGCAACCTTCGCGCAAGATGCTGGAAAGCAGGAGCCTGCCGCCGAGCAGACCTCCGCAAAAAAGGAGTCGAACGAAAAACGCCATGGCCAGGCTAAAGAGAAATCGCCCGATAAGAAACAGCAGGCAGACGACGAGCCGAAGCCCTCCGTTACCAAGCATACAACGACTATCGCCGGCGAAGAAATCGCCTTCACCGCGACCGCAGGCACGATGGAGATGAAGACCGACGAAGGCAAAGTGAAAGCCAACGTCTTTTTCGTGGCGTACACGAAAGACGACCAAAAGTCTGCTGATCGACCCGTCACTTTTTGCTTCAACGGCGGGCCGGGTTCGTCATCGGTGTGGCTGCACCTGGGCATGCTCGGTCCGCAGCGAGTAAAGCTGAGCGACGACGCAACACCATCTCGGCCACCGCATCAGCTTGTCGACAACCCCCACTCGCTACTCGACAAGACCGACCTGGTGTTCATCGATCCCGTGAGCACCGGTTTCAGCCGACCCGCCAAGGGCGAGAAGAAGAATCAGTTCCACGGCTACGACGAAGACGTGCGGAGCGTGGGCCAGTTCATTCACGACTACACGACCAAGTACGGACGATGGGCATCACCCAAGTTTCTCTTGGGCGAGAGCTACGGCGGACTCCGCGCGGCGGGTCTTAGCGGCGAACTGCAGCAGCGCTACCATATGTATCTGAACGGCATCGTCATCATCTCGGGCGTGGTCGACTTCCAAACGCTACGCGCCAGTGGCAACAACGACATCGCTTACGCATTATTCTTACCTAGCTACGCGGCGACCGCCTGGTATCACAAAGCGTTGTCTGACGAACTGCTGAGCGAGCCCGTGGAAAAAGTGGTCGCACAGGCGGAGGCGTTCGCGCGCGGCCCGTATATGCAAGCATTGATCGACGGCGACGCACTGCCGAACGAGCAACGGCAGGCGGTGCTGTCCGAGATGGCGAAATTGACTGGACTCTCGGAAGACTATCTCGATCGGGCCCACTTGCGAGTGCCGATGCAACGCTTCGGCAAAGAACTATTGCGTTCGCGACGGCAGGTCGTCGGTCGGTTCGACAGTCGCTACACCGGCGTCGATCGCGATCACGTGAACGACGCGACGGGCCACGACCCGAGTGGTTCAGCATTCTTCGGCCCCTACACTTCTGCCATGAATCAGTACCTTCGCGATACCCTGGAAGTCCGCGAAGAGCGCGTGTACGAAATCCTCACCCGCAAGGTCTATCCTTGGGACTATAGCGAGTTCACCAATCGCTATGTGAACGCGTCGGAAACACTGCGGCGCGCGATGAGTGACAACCCGTTCCTCAAAGTGCATGCGGCCTGCGGCTACTACGATCTGGCGACCCCGCCATTCGCGATGGAGTACACCCGCGACCACCTGGGGCTAGCAACACACCTGCGCGACAATTTTACGATGAGCTACTACGAAGCCGGACACATGATGTACGTGCACGAGCCCTCGCTCCGCCAGCTTCGTGAGGATTTGATGAAGTTCTACGATTCAGCCCTTGCTGGCGGCGAAAAATAGGCGAAAGTTCGGTCAGTAAGATTTCCGCAGCCTAGTGCGTCAGACCGGAAATCCAAGCTGTCCTCCCAATTAAGGAGCCGAACCATGAGTTTCGACGTCGACGGAAAAATCGCCCTAGTCACTGGTGCCAACCGAGGCATCGGCAAAGCTATCGTCGAATCCCTGCTGCAGCACGGCGCTGCCAAAGTCTACGCGGCTGTGCGAGATCTTGACTCAGCCGCCCCGTTGGTCGAGGCCCACGGTAGCAAGGTTGTGCCGCTAGCAATCGATCTATCGCAGCCCGACACGATCGTGGCGGCCGCGAAATTTGCCGACGACGTGCAACTGGTCGTCAACAACGCGGGCGTACTCAAAAACGCCACCCCGCTGGCCGACGACGCAATCGACTCACTTAAGTTCGAGATCGACATCAACGTGATCGGACTGATGCGAATGGCGCAAGCCTTCGCACCGGTGCTGAAGGCAAACGGTGGCGGAGCCTTCGCCCAGCTCAACTCGGTTGCCTCGATCAAAAACTTCGCTGACTTCGCCACGTACTCGGCGTCGAAGGCCGCGTCGTACTCGATCACACAAGCTTTGCGTGATCTGCTCGACGAGCAAGGCACCGCGGTGCTGAGCGTCCATCCCGGTCCGATCGCCACCGACATGGCCGACAACGCGGGTCTGACCGAAATCGCTGAGCCGCCGTCGCTGGTGGGTGACGGAATCGTGGCGGCACTGAAGGCAGGCGACTTCCACCTGTTCCCGGACACGATGGCCAAACAGATTGGTGAGGCCTATCGAGGCTTCGCGGAAAATGTTGTCGAAGCACAGCTGATGGAAGGTTAGTACCCCTTTCGAGCAAATGGCCGCGTTTCGATGAATTCGAGCGTTGGCAGGTGACCACTGGGCGCTATAATCAGACGTATCTCACGCCGCGTATTGCACTCACTCTGATTGCACCCAGTCACTCACCTGCCAACGTCAGTTTATGTCTATCACCACCGAAGCCCGTCCGACCACCCTTGCTGAACTCCTCGACTCTGGCTGGACGACCAAGACCGTCAAGCAAGAGATTCACGACAACTTTCTCGCCAAGCTGCAAAGCGGCGAAGAACTGTTCCCGGGAATCATCGGCTACGACGACACCGTCATTCCCGAGCTGAACATCGCGCTGCTGGCACAGCACGACATCTTGTTTCTCGGCGAGAAGGGCCAAGCAAAGAGCCGTCTGATGCGGCTGCTGGTCAACTTTCTTGACGATGCGATCCCGTACCTCGCCGATCCGGCGATCCCGGTTCACGACGACCCGCTGCACCCGATCACCCGTCGCGGCAAGGAGCTAGTCAGCGATTGTTCCCCGGAAGAGATCCCCATCGCCTGGTGGTCACGCGAGGATCGCTATGCCGAGCGCCTCTCACCTGGAACCAAGTTCGCCGACATCATCGGTGAGATCGATCCGGCGAAACTCGCATCTGGCGTGAGCATGAGCACGGAAGACGCCCTGCACTTCGGGCTGATTCCCCGCATGCACCGCGGCATCTTCGCGATGAACGAATTACCCGAACTCGACGAGCTAGTCCAAGTCGGACTGTTCAACATTCTCGAAGAGCGCGACGTGCAAATTCGCGGCTACCCCGTCAAATTCGATATCGACGTGCTGATCCTCTTCAGCGCGAACCCCGCCACATACAATCGCAGCGGCAAGGTCATCCCGCAGCTCAAAGATCGCATCGGCTCGTTGATCCACACGCACTATCCGATGGAACGCGAATTGGGCGTGCAAATCTTGGAGCAGGAAGCGGGTACGAACGCGGACTCTGGCGTCGTCGTGCCGTATTTCATGCAAGAGCTGGTTGAAGAAATCAGTCGCGCGGCGCGAAATTCCAAATACATCGACCACGAGTCGGGGGTGAGCGCGCGACTGTCGATTGCCAACTATCGAACAATGGTCGCCAGCGCGCGGCAGCGTGCGGCCGTGCTCGGCGAATCGCCAGCAGTCCCGCGGATCAGTGATTTGGGACACTTGTACGCGTCGTCGCTTGGCAAGCTGGAACTCGATCTGATGGGCACGCATCAGATGAGCGAACGTCAGGTGCTCGACGCGGTGCTTGCCGAAGCGATTGCCACCGTGTTTGGCGAATACGTCGATCGTCACGGGCTGGCCGAGATCGGCCAGATCTTCGCCCAGGGCGTCAAAATCGAAGTCGGCGATATGCTCCCCTCCTCTCACTACGCCCAGCTGCTCCAGCGTGTACCGCCCGTGTGGGACAAGGCGTTTGAGGTCAACGCCAGCGAAAACGAAGCCGTGCGTGCCTCGTGTGTCGAATTTGTGCTTGCGGGACTCTACGCGACCGATCAAATTAGCCGTAGCCAACAGCACGGTCGGATCGTGTACGAAGTGTGACAGTAGCCGGATACCGAGCAAACATCGCCACTGCCGAGCCGCGACCGTGAGGGAGCGGATGCATGTGCCTGTGCGGTTCTGCTCGCTAACGTCTGCGGTTCGGTGCACGCACAAGCGCTCGTGGCACTCAACATCTTCTCTCTACGTACTTCCACAGGATCTTATCTCATGACAAATTTCGTTCGCATCACTGCGTTACTTTGCTGCTTTTCGATCCTTCAGCCCGTTCTCGCCGCCGAAGCCGTCGAGCCGGTGCGGATGGGCTCCGGCGCAATGACGTTCGACACGGTCCCCGGATGGGGGCTGCGCCCTAGCGGTGACTCAGCGCTCGGCCCCACTCACGGGTCCGTGGTGATTGACAACGCTGGCAACATCTACACAAGCGCCCAGAAAGGCGTTGTCGTCTTTTCGCCCGCTGGGACAGTCGTTCACTCGTACAAGGGCGACGACTACAAGCAACTCCACGACATGGAAATCCGCGAGGAAGACGGGCAAGAGTTCATCTACGGCGCGCGTAACGATCACGCTGAGGGCATCAAATTCAACACCCGCGGCGGCGAGGTCGTGCTCCGGCTCAAGTACCCAGAAGAATCGGGGCTCGACTTGAAAAAATTCAACCCGACGGCCATTACCGTCGCGCCCAACGGCGACATCTTTCTTTCGAACGGCTACGCGAGCAATCACATCTTTCGTTACGACAAAGAAGGAAACTATCTGACGCATTTCGGCAAGAAGGGCAACGGGATGCAGGAGTTTAACACTGCCCACGGCATGACGCTCGACACGCGTTACGATCCACCACGTCTGCTGATCTGCGACCGCAATCACGAACCCCGCGGTCGCCTGGTGCACTATTCCCTCGACGGAAAGTTCCTCGAAGAGGTGATTACCGGGCTAGGCATGCCCACGGCCGTCGCCGTCCAGGGCGATTACGTCTCGGTGCCCGATCTGCACGGACGGCTGGTGATCCTCAACAAGACCAACACCATCGTCGCCGTGTTGGGCAACAACCCCGACCCCAAGAAGGGTGCCGCCTACAACATCCCGCAGGAAGAATGGGTCGAAGGCGCCTTCAGCGGCACGCACGGTTCCTACTGGGACCCAGACGGCAACCTCTACGTGCAAGACTGGAACATCTCGGGCCGGATCATGAAACTGGTCAAGGCGAAGTGGTAGGAGCAAGTCGCACTTGGGACTTCATTCGCCCGCGTTCCAGCGCTCGCGTGGCAACGCATCGGATTGACGCCCTGCGTCACAGTAGCTTCGTGCCGCAGAGCGTCAGATCACGATCGACGCTGACTTAGCTGCTGGCGCCTCCAATTCGATCGAAGCGAACGGGCAGACTCCGCTCCGGTTTTCTAGACGCCACAGCGATCACACATCCGCACAACAGGAGCACCGACGCGACTGGTTCCGGAATCGAGGAAAAAAAGACGTTGTACTGAATATCTCGCACTTGAGTGTTTCGGAGAATGATATCCGCAAGCGTCGTGCTTCGCAGCGAAACGACTTCCTCGGGGCTGAACTCAGGGTCGTGCTCATACCAGAATCGATCGCCATCACGCGCACGGATGAATTGCGCGTTGTATCCCGCAGCAACTAGGGGTCCAAGGCTCGCGCCCGGAAGATGGTCTTCCGCCAGGGCACCCACGAAGACATCAATCGAATCGACATCTCCATAAACACGCTCCAACGCAAGCTGCACTACTTCGTTCGCGGTAATCTGATCAAACGAGACCACACGAGGCAGTCCGTACGCTTCTCGCATGGTATTGTAGTCAGGCAGCCCATGGTCGCGGGCTCTCTGCACATCGATGGCGCCCAGCAGCGCGACTCTCATTCCAAATACCATTTCCAGGTCGGTTTCTTCTTGAATCTCGACCGCTAATCCCTTGAGCAGCAAGTTGAGCTCCCGCGCATCTGGAAGCGCTGCGGGGTTGAAGAAAGCATCCTCCAGCGCGATGGGCCCTGCCGGATCCGATTGCCCATTGTTGCGGATGCGTAAGAAGCTATTGTTTAGCATCGAATGCCCGATACGCAAAAAGACGGTAGGGAACTCGTTGAAGATCGTGGGGGCCAAGTCTGGATCGTAGACACCCGTTTTGCTCGGGGCGTGCGGCCCCATCAACGCCGGTAGAAACTCGTTGTAGGTGATCACTTGAAACAGCGCACCGACGATTTTCCTCGCACGCTGATAAACTTGTTCAGCATCCCAATCGGGGTGCTCGACTTCGATCTCGTCGACCAGCCGATTGTGCTCTCTCATGAACAAGGTCTGAAGACTCGATAGCACGACATTATCGTTCACCCGGCTATCTCCAGCCACAAAATCCGCGGCTGTGTTGGGTCCGAACGCATCGCGCGGCAACAGGTTCTGTCCATCGCCGTTGATATCGTCGCTAGTTCGCAGTCGGGCTCCCGGATTGGCAGGCCCTCCACGGAGGATGGACGCTTCCATAGCATCCGCGCCGTAGACGACGGACGCGTCGATAAATGCGGTCGCGAAGTTAATCTGCTCTCGAGGATTTCCGACGTCCGTCCCCGTCGCCGTATCAAAAAGTGAACGCGTGAGCGGAAACGTCTGTCCCGGGAAGAACACATCGTCGTTGCTTGGGATGGTAAATCCAACGAACTCCTGACCGCTGATCGTATGCTGCATATCGTGACTCAGTAGTTGTCCAAATGCATAGACATATCCTGAGAGCCTACGCGCATTGGGGCGCGAAGCCTGTTGTTGAAACAACTCCACACTCACGCTCCGTGGGTTGGGCTGCCCTCCGACGTCGGGTACTGAGATCTGATCCACGTAAGCAACAGGGGCCATACGGTCAAAGTTCGTGCCCACCGCTCCCCATTGCGGATTCGCAACGTTGTTTCCCGTCCCGTCAAAGCTGCGATTCTCGGCCTGTAGCCGAGGACTTGAAGCAACCCAAGTCATCGCAGCGACAAAGTTTAAGATCACAACAAATGTGATCCG
Organism: Bythopirellula sp.; assembly: GCA_028285205.1. GTDB lineage: Bacteria > Planctomycetota > Planctomycetia > Pirellulales > Lacipirellulaceae > Bythopirellula. The sequence goes on from JANQQA010000252.1 coordinate 106,234, forward strand.
TCTGAAAATACCCATGTGATTCCTCCGTATGAAAAAAATGAAATGACATAAAAAACCTTCAGCGAATGACAACGTATGAATGTGAGGTGTGTGCCCGATGGGTCCACGAACTGCAGCAAAAACACCACAAAATAAAAAGCTATGAATAGGCGCACAAAAAAACCGCAGCGATTGAGCACTGGGCAGCCCCAAGAGTCTGCCGTGTGCAACAATTCGCTACGGTTTTGCGTTAGATCTAGTCCGAGATAAGTCGATTGCAGTCGGGATTACCAATCGCAGTCAACTTAGACTATTTTGCCTAGTGTTACAAGAACTAGCGGAATCGAGGCGGAATTAGGGCATTCGAACTGCAGCCACATGGCTCCTGATACCAGCGCCCCATACCCGCGCGGGGGCAAGCTGAGAACAATCATAGTAGACCCGGCAACGAGTTACCCCAAATCGATCGTCGAATCGCTCGGGCGATCCGGCGGCGGCGAATCTCGCAACGCCTTCATTAGGCGGCGAACTGCGCTGCTGTAGTACACCACGGCCGTGGGATGATCGCCCTTGGCAATGGCTTGGTGCGCCTTGTGTCGATCGGCGTGGATTTCGCTCCAGTCGAACTTCCAGCGGCGCTGGTCCTCGAGGTCTTCCAACTGACGGACGATGTCGGTGAGCGTCTCGATACTCGTGGAATCAGCGATCGCCGCGTGACGGCGATAAGGCGCTTTACCCTGCAGCCCGACTTTTTGCTTGCCGATCTTTGCGCACTTCTGACCTTTCCAGTGACCAAACGTGATCACTTGCATCAGCGCGTCGAGCCAGGAGTCGCCACCGCTGCGGGAGTTGTTCGAGGGCCTGCTGTAAGTGGGCATGGTGCGAGACTGGCTTTGTTCCATCGTCCCTAGCTGCGATACCTTCACCACTTCGGCCACCACGACGGTGATGTTGTCGGGGCCCCCCAACAAATTCGCCAAGTCGACCAGAGTTTGTGCGACGTCCGCCAGCGGCAAGGCGGAAAGCACCATGGCCACTAACTCTGGCTTCAACGGCCCGGTCAAACCATCGCTGCACAGCAGATAGCGATCGCCGTTGGCCAAAGGAAACGGTCCCTCGATGTCGACCGCCACCGTCGGGTGCGGACCAAGCGAGCGCGTGATGACGTTCTTGGGGACGTACGCGGGCACTTCTTCTTCGGTCGCTTGGCCTTCCCTAGCCATCTCCCACACCAGGCTATGGTCGAAGGTCAGCTGCTCCAGCTTCTCGCCACGCAAGCGATAAATGCGACTATCACCAACGTGGGCTGCCAGTGCTCCGCACGGCAACAACACCAGGCAACTACACGTCGTGCCCATGCCCTGGAAGTCGATCGTGTTCTGGCCTTTGGTGTAGATCGATTCGTTGGCGGACCTCACGGCGGCAATCAGGGCTTCGCTGGGCGACTCGGCGGGTCGCTTGCGGTAGCTATGGGGAATCGCGTCAGTGGCCATTTTGCTGGCCAGTTCCCCAGCAGCGTGCGCTCCCATGCCATCGCACACGAGCATCAGGTGGCCGTGACTCTGCCAGTTGGCGGTGCTATCAGCGAGCGACACCGCCAGCGAGTCCTGGTTGCTAGCACGCCGCATCCCCACGTCGCTAACCGCCACGCAGTGCAAGCCGCCCACGTTCTGTTCCAAATTGACCCGAGGATTCGCCATGCAGAGTGCTAGAACCAAATAACCGTGAACTGACAGACCGCCCATTTTATCGCGTCAGGCAACTTGTTGATAGGAGGGGGGAATTTGACCTTGGTTCTTTGTAGATCGTGATCGTGGGAAATCTGCTGCAGGCTTATTAAGGGGCAAGCACGAAGAACCAAGCACAAACTACCAAGGTCGGCATAGCCACGCGTTGGGCCGATCCTTATACTCTCGCGACTTTTCTCGACCCCGACTGAACCGGTACGTTTGGATGCGGAATCACCGCTTTTTCTGTTCGACCCTGCTCTGCATGGTAGCGCTGGGTTGCCTGTTGCAATCGGGTTGTGTTCGTCGGCGGCTGATGATTCGCAGCAACCCGCCGGGGGCGCTGGTTTACGTCGACAATCAGCCGATCGGCACGACACCCTGCGCCACGAATTTCACCTACTACGGCACGCGTGAGATTCGCCTCGTGAAAGCAGGCTACGAGACCTTGACGGTCAATCAGCCGTTGCCGGCACCCTGGTATCAACTTCCGCCGCTGGATTTCATCAGCGAGAACCTAGTCCCCAGCAACATCCACGACTATCGCACCGCGTCGTTCAACCTCGTGCCGCAGGTGATTGTCCCTACCGAACAGCTGATCGCCCGCGGCGAGCAGTTGCGCCAAAGTACGCTGCCAGGCGCCGTCGTCCCTGCGACAACAACGGGCCCACCGATCCCGGTGGTCGCGCCCAACGCGTCGCCGGGTCAGCCGATATTCGTTGCGCCCACACCAGCACAGCCAACGCTGGGTCAACCTGCACTGGGTCAACCAACACTAGCGCCGCCGCTGCCAAACGTAGCGCCGCCAACGACCGTGATACCGCCTGGACCAATCGTTCAGCCGGTCGCGCCCGGTTCAGGTGCACTCCCGATTGGTGGTCAGCCAATCGAGACCTTGCCCCCGCCGCGTTAGCGGACTCCACATTGACGGAGCGCTCAAGTTGCTAAGTCAACTTCGGCCAACTTTCGCAGTCACCCATTGATGGTGGGCGGCTGGCATCTTTTTGGCGCGCGAAATGCTGTTTTGAGAAACTTCCAAATTCTTCAAAGATTCTGTTGGGAGATCTTGCCTTTTGGATATAATAAGGGCAAATAGGTCGCTTCTTTCTCTCGATTCGTCAGGAGGCCTTTATGGATAATCCGCCAGACAATCAGTCGGAAGCTTGAGCTTCGCCCACCTTAGTTTCTCAAGCTTCCCCTCCGTTCTTCGTCACTTCTACGCCTTGAGAAATATTGCTATCTACTCGTTCTGTTGATGTTACAGACGAGCAACTCCGGTGAGACCGTCGGTCTGAGATCGACGACGGTTGATAGGATGTGCACCTAACGTTGCACGATCTTGCCAGTCGGGTTAAACGCCCATCGATTGGTGAACGTGTTGAACAGTACCCCAATGGGTAACGCACAGCTATCAATGGCCGTTGGTCGAAACTGACTGGTCCCCTTCTCTCGGCTAGTACAATGCCTCGCCGCCTCTCCTTGTGCGGCGAGGTTTTTTTGTGCCGTTACAAGCGCCGCAGTCCGTCCTCGGTCATCGGTGTCGGTATCTCCGCGTCGAGTTGATCGATGCGGGTGAGCGTTTCGTCGTCGAGCACCACTTCGGCGGCTTGCAGGTTGTCTTCCAGTTGATCGAGACTGCTGACGCCGATGATCGTCGAAGCGACGAAGTCGTGTTGTTTACTCCAGGCAACACAGAGAGTGGTCACCGACAGCGACGCTTCCTCGGCGATGCTCATCAGTCGGCTAGCCGTCTCAAGCGTCCGCGGGTTGACGAACCGCCGTGCCATGCGTTGTTGTCGTTCGCCGCCAATCGCCAAGTAGTCGGTGAATCGCGCCCCCGGCGGGTTGTCGCCTTCGCCGCAGTATTTGCCCGTGAGCACGCCGCCACCAAGCGGCGAGTAAGGCAGCAGGCTCAAACCCTCGCGCCGGCAGACCTGCGCTAGCTCACTCTCGCAGCGCCGATTGATCAGTGAAAAGTTGTTCTGCACCGTGTCGTAGCGGCGCAAGTTGTGCTTTTCGGCCGCCTGTAGGCTCTTCATCACGCCCCAACAGGTTTCGTTACTGCAGCCAAGCACGCGGACTTTCCCTTCGTCAATCAGTTTGGTTAGCGCCGCGAGCGTATCTTCGTAGCGCATGCCATGATCGGGCCAGTGCGTTTGGTACAAATCGAGATAGTCGGTCTGCAATCGACGGAGCGACCCCTCGATCGCGATCCGAATCTGATGCCCATCAAGTGCCGTCAGGCTGTTGCGCACTGGTGGTGGGAACCAACCGTGACCTGGGCCGGTGACCTTCGTGGCCAAAATGACCGCATCGCGAGGTTTGGTCTTTAGCCAACGACCGACGATTTCCTCGGTCACGCCGACGGTCTCGTCATCGGGCGGCACGGGATAGATTTCCGCCACATCGAGGAAGTTCACGCCTCGCTCGTAAGCCGCGTCCATAATCCGAAACGACTCGGCCTCATCCGCCTGCGCGCCGAAAGTCATCGTTCCCAAACAGATTTCCGAGACGGTAATTCCGCTCTGTCCAAGTCGTCTTCGCTGCATTCTAACCTCTCTCAAACCATGCCAGTCGCTTGCACATCCTCATCCCCAGCACGAGGTTACCAGATTGCGATGGCCGTGGGTATGCAGCGGACGACGCTAGATTTCTCGTCTCGACCTGAAACTGGTATAAATGCGGCAGCAGACTGAGTGAAACAGACCTGCGGAGCGATTCGTTAGCGGACGTCATGGTCATCGCACCCAGAACGGAGGTACTACCCAATGCAGCGCTGCTTAACTACGATCTTCGCTTCGTTTCTCCTGGTCGGATCGCTTCCGACGGCTGCCATAGCGCAGCGGGACATCGACGACATTGATAACCCCGACAGTATCTCTTCGATCAGTGCTGGACTGACAGAAAGTGAAATGTCAGCCGTCGATGATTCTGTGAATCGTGCTTTGCAGTGGCTAGCCAAGCAGCAAAATCTAAACCGGGATGGATCTCTTCCTACCATGCCTTCGGGCCAGCCGGCAATCACAAGCCTGACCGTGATGGCATATCTGTCTGCCGGCCACACGCTTGAAGGCGGAAGCTACGCGAAAGGTCTGCGGGACGCCGTCGACTTCGCACTCGGTTGTCAGCAGGAAAACGGGTTGCTTTCTTCGCAAAGAACTCGACCCTTTACGGAAAGATACAACGGTTCGCACACAGCGTACTACAATCACGGCATTACCGGGCTGATGCTGTGCGAAGCGTATGGCATGACCGGAGCTGAACAATCGAAGAAGATTGAGCAAGCGATTCCCAAAGCGATCGAGATCCTACGTGCCGGCCAATACAACAAACGACGAAAAGCTGATCAAGGTGGCTGGCAGTACTACACATTCCACCTCGATGTCGACGCAGACATGTCAGCCACGACCTGGCAACTGATGTTCCTGCGATCCGCAAAGAACGCCGGCTTCGACGTGCCCGAGCAGATGGTACAAGATGCGATGAAGTTCGCGGAGCGTTGCTACGATCCTCGGCGCAAAATCTTCAATTACGGGAACTTTGGCCGGGAACGCTACACGACGGTGGGCTCGGTAGGTGGCGGCATTCTCTCGCTTTCCATGGGTGGCGACCATGGTTCCGAGATGGCCAACAACGCGGGAAATTGGCTACTACGGCAACCGTTCGAGAACTACAATTCCTACATCAGCGCGGGTGGTAACTACCACTATGGTCTGTACTACGCCAGCCATGCTTCTTATCAACTCGGCGGCAGGTACTGGCGTGAACTCTATCCACGAATTGTGAACGTGCTGCTCAAGAATCAACGAGCCGACGGGTCGTGGCCCGCCGAAGCGGGCATCGGACGGCCGTACGGTCAGTGCTACTCGACTGCGCTGGGGGTGCTTGCCCTCACGCCCTCGTACCAACTACTGCCGATCTACCAACGCTAACGACAGCTGCCGTTAGTTCGTGAAGAAGTCAAACACATTACCCAGCGTTGACGTAGTCGCCTTATAGATTTCTGTGTACCCACAGTGCGTACACGAAACGGTCGAGAACTTCTTGTTCTGCACGTCAAAGATTTTAGCGAAGGCGCCGCCGGTGGCGCGGAACTCGTCCGTCTCGAAGTCGCGATGCGAACATTTGGGGCAGCCCCAATTTTCGTGTTCCATTCTTTTCTCCCATTTGGTCTGATGAATTGCTACAGACGCTATTCGCTGGCAAAGCGGGAATCTTGCCGACGCTGCGCGGAATTCCCATGCACCCAAGTATCAGAAATCACCGGCACTTACAGCAAGAGCACACAAACAGAGAGGCAATAAATAGCCCCGCGGAACTAGGCTCCGGCACGACAACTGACTGCAGGCCACCGCTGCCGGTGTACTGCTGCTGCCAGGCCAGTACGTCGGCCCCGTCGGTGTCGTTGTCACTGTCGGTGTCACCGGTGCTGTCGGAACCGTAACCGGCGCGCAGTCGGACGAGGTCGTCGATGTCGACATCGCCATCCTTGTCGAAATCGGCAGAGGCAAATTCGGTGTCAGCAGAGAAGATCGCGATATCATTCGGATTGAAGAAACCGTCGTTGACGGACGTGTTGTCCACGATCGTCGTCAACGCCTTGGTGTCCGGGTCGAATCGAAATACGCCCATCTTCTCATTCACTTCGCCCGAGAAGAGGATGTCACCCGCGGAGTCGACTTGCAGATCGTCAATAAAGGTATACACTTCCGAGTCGAGTTCGACGCCCACACCAGTACTCGGATCAACACGGTAGAAACTTGCTTCCGTGGAGGTGGCCAGGTAGAGCATCCCGTCAGGTCCCAAGTCGACGTGACCGAACATGCCACTTGGGAAGTTCCCGACTTGCGTAAACCCAGCGCCCGGCACGAAAACACCGAGCGCATCAAAGAACTCCGTCAGGAAGATGTTGCCATCAGGATCTGATACCGCGTCGCTCGGTCCGAAGAAATCCTCGGTGTACAAGCTACTCTCGGCTCCGGTCGTCGGGTCGACACGAACGAGTTCGTCTGGAGCAACGGCGATCAAATCACCACTCGAATGGAGCGTAAGCTCCAGCGGAGTGAAAGAAAGTTGATCAACATGCGTGATCTGGCCGGAAGAGAAATCGAATCGATACAGATCCGAGAAGTCCATAATGTAGGCAGTGTCCGCATCAGCGATTGCCAGGTGCTGGCCAGCAACCTCATCAAAAACGGGGGAGTCCAACAAATCGATGGCAGTACCCCCAGAGGTCGGGATTTGATAGAGCTCCTCGAAAAACTCGGGAACGATAATCGCGCCCTCGGTCAGCTGCGCTTCGACACGACCAGACAAGGTCGTGGCGATCGCTAGTACGGCGATCGCGAACTGGCCTAAGAAACTGCGTACAGCCACACGCATCAATCTGCCCCCAAGGTACTGCTCCTGCCACCGATACCGCAGCGGTGACCAGCCTCGATTATGTTCGATAGGGGCAATTACTTCAACAAGAGCGAGGATACCAGAGCATTGCAGGCAGAATGGCTATTTGATCGGCAATTCGCGATTCCTTGACACGACGCCTCGCAGTACACGTCCCGGGTCACGAGCGATCTTGTCAGATGCGACCCAGACGTTGTAAAGAATCTGCTGGATCCGCCGCTCGATCGTGGGATCGGTGATCACGCCGCGGACCTCGGTGATTGTCGCGGTAACCTGACTCATCGCTTGCGATGCCTGACTAACCGTCGCGGCCAGGCCGCGATAGAGCTCGTCGTCGTGGATTAATTTGCCAATCGTGCCGTCTTTGCTGTTGAGGTTTTTGGCCAGCAGCGCGACTTCCCCGAGGAGTTCGCTGAGGTTGTCGACGCTCAGCTCCATGGCGTTGACGATCTCGGGACCGCGTTCACCCAGCGGCTTGGTCAGGCCTTGCAAGTTCTTCAAGTTTTCGTCGGCAGACACTACGGCCTGTTCGAGCACCTGCAAGATCTCTTTCGCGTCGTTGATCACTGTGGGCAGTTGCGCTAACCCGTCCTTGAGCTGCGCTTTGAATTGCTCGTCACCCACGACGTCGTTGAGATTCGCCGTCAAGCTGCTAAAGTTGCCCATCGCCGTCTCGGTGGAAGTCAACAGGCGATCGATGCGTTGCGGGTCCTGCTCTCCGAGAACCGTGTTGAGCCGATTGGCCAACTCCGCCACTTCGCCACCTGCTCGACCGAGTTCCTGGATCGTTAGTTTGAGGTCTCCCTGCAGATTGGCCATCAAGTCGAGCGGACTTGGGTTGTACATGCCGCGCAATGGTGGGCCGCCCGGTTGCACCTGTTGAGCGCCTTGCGGTGGGCCGGCGGGCGTGAATTCGACGACGGCATCGCCGATCAGCGACGTTTGAATCCGCGCGATCTCGTTGGTCTTAACACCTTTGCCTTCCTGGACGTTGATTGTGAGCAGCGCGCCCGCGTCGGTGTCTTCCACAGTGTCAACGCGTCCGATCAGGATGCCGCGCCGTCGTACGGGCGTGTCGGGCGCAACGCCCGGCGCCTGCGGCACGAGCACTTGAAGTTGATACTGATTCTGGAAGGGCAACAGGGAGATGTCGCTGGTCATGACCACCAACAGTGCGGTTACAAGCACCGTCGCAACTACGACTACGCCCACTTTGAATTGTTTGGATCGATCTTCCATGATTTCGCTCCGGCGAGGCATTGCCTCGCGGTTGTTCCGTGGTCACCCTTCAGCTTTCGCACTTCTCATTTCCATCAACCGGTCGCCTGCTTCACCGCGGACGAACTGCGTGACACGTTGGTCGTCGGCAACGTCGAGCTGCGCCGGTGCACCGTCGTACAGGACTTGTGGCTCGTCGCCCTCGAGTCGTGTTCTTGGATAAAGCATGATCACCCGATCAGCCACCTTGCGGGCCGTCTTCATGTCGTGGGTGACAATGATGCTCGTTACGCCAAAATGCTCACGTGTGTGCATCATCAGCTCATTGATCACGTCGCTCACGATCGGATCAAGCCCCGTCGTCGGTTCGTCGTACAACACGACCTCGGGATTCATCACCAGCGCTCGCGCGACGCCCACACGCTTGCGCATGCCGCCCGAAAGCTCTGCCGGACGCTTCGAGAGCACGCTGGTCGGCAAACCGACTTCCGCCAAACAGCTCAACATGGCTTGCTCGTGCTCCTTGCGTTGAGCCGGTTTGTGCTGTCGGAGTGGGAACAAAATGTTCTCGGCAATCGACATGCTGTCAAACAGCGCCGCATTCTGAAACACGAAGCCAAACCGCGTGCGCTGCTGGGCTAGTTCTTGCTCGCTGAAGCGATCGATTCGCTTGCCGTCGAACTCGACGAAACCCTGCTGCGGTCGCACCAAGCCGATGATCGACTTCAGTAGCACCGTCTTGCCGCAGCCACTCTCGCCAATGATCGCCAACGTCTGCCCGCGCGGCACCGACAGCGAAATATCGCGCAGTACCTGCTGTCGCCCGAAGCGGACGTGCAAGTCGTGAATGTCAATAATGGGTTCGGCTGCTACCATTTGGATTCAACTTACATACAAATCAACGAGTTGCGACCGTTAGGAATTAATCAGCGAACAGCGAACGGTTAGCGCTCCCTGACGGTCGCGGCCCTGCTTTCATTCCTTGTTCATCCCGCCAATGACATTGCCATTTGGCTCTGCGGCCAAATCACGGTGTAAATCTTGTCCAGCACAATACTGAGAACTAGATCCAGCACGATGATCACGACAAACGACTGCACAAATGCCGAGGTGGCTGCATTGCCCACGCCTTCGGCACCCGGCTCGCAATGAAAGCCGCGATAACAGCTAACTAATCCAATCGTCGCGCCGAAGAATACGCTCTTCACCACGCCGTAAAACAAATCCCAATTCTCGGTAAACAGCTTGCCGTTGGCCACGTAATGATGCATGTCGATGTCGAGGATAAACACGCTATAGATCAACCCTCCCATCACACCCATGAACACGGCCATGATCGTCAGCGAAGGAATTAACAACAGGCAGCTCAGGAAACGGGGCACCACCAGGTATTGGATCGGATTGGCGCCCATGCTGGAGAGCGCGTCGATCTGCTCAGTAACGCGCATGGTGCCCAGTTCTGCGGCCATCGCGCTACCGACACGACCGGCGAGCATTGTGGCCGCCAGCACAGGGCCGAGTTCTCGGAACATCGATCTATTGATCACGCCGCCCAGCTGCGTTTCCATGCCGAATTCACGGAACTGCGTGTAGGACTGTACGGCCAGGACCATGCCGATGAACGTGCCCGTCAGTGCCACCACGGGCAGACTGAGCACGCCGATTTGGTACATGTTGCCGAAAAGCGTTTCTCGACGTGGCAGCCGCGTGGTCAGCCAGATCAGCGTCCGCCACACAAACCAAGCCATGTCGAAGAAAGTGTCGATCGCGCCGAGCACGGCGGCGCCAAGATCGGCGATCGAATCGTACAGCCCACCCAGCAGCCCGCGCCGGCGCGGAGCCGTTTCGTAACCAGTCGACATGTTTCCCCCTCAGTGTTCGCGACCGCGCGCAGTAAGCGCGCTAGAACTCGCTTCCATTCTTTTCGGCTGCGGAAGACATGCGGCTTGAGGGGAGTTTCTCGCTAGCAACAGCGTAAAAAAACCGGGCCAATCGCAGCGATTTAGGCGGAGGAACGATTCGAGCCAGCTAGAAATCGGAGAAACATGGCGCTCACAATGTGGCAAATCACAGACATCGGATACGCATCGGTTGATAGCTGCTGCTATAATGATCGGACCATCTTGCGTGGGCGGCGTTTCCGACGGAAGATGGATGCTCTTAGGGCCCTTTTCACTTCCACGTATGGTTTCCCCACGAAACCTGCTGCTGCGAAGGAGAGTCTCAATGCGTTCGCTTCTCGACAGCCGGATCACTGGGCGATTGTTACCGACCGCGATCGGCCCGCGCACATGCGACGGACGAAGTCGGCCCGCCACACGACCGTACTCCGCCTTCACGCTCGTCGAGTTGCTCGTGGTGATTGCCATCATCGGCGTGCTCGTGGCGCTGCTGCTGCCAGCGGTGCAGGCGGCTCGCGAAGCCGCCCGGCGCACTGAGTGCACCAACAAGCTGCGGCAGTGGGGCATCGCGATGCAGAACCATCACGATACACGCGGATACTTTCCCGCAGGTACGATCTCCGAAGGTGGCACCGGTGTTAACCCTCAGGACCGCCGAACGTTTGTAAAATTAGTCTGGCCCTTCTTGGAAGAATCAAATCTGTTTTCCACCTACGACTTCGATGTGCCGTTTTGGCACCCCAATAATATGCCAGCGATGATGGCACAACCGGACATGTATTTCTGCCCGACAGATCGCGTTGGCGCATTTTGGAGAGGCGATCAGTACACGCGCTCGCGGGGCAACTATGTGGTTTGCTACAGCAACGGAGACTTTCTCACCAATCGCAACTATGCGAAAACTGGCGAGATAGGTAGATCTCGGTTTCCCGAGTACATGCCGGCACCGTTCGCTGACTACCAGGAACGTGATGCTCCAGGGCACAACATGCGAAAGTTTGTTGACGGCTTGAGTCAGACCATGCTGATGTCGGAGGTGTTGGTCTCAATCAACGACGAAGATTGGGACGGTCGCGGCGATTTTCTCAATAACCACGCCGGCCATTCAAACTACATGACGATTCACACGCCAAATAATTCGACCGACGTGGATCGCATGATCTGCAACGGTCCGGAGAGCGCCACGCGACCCGGCCCGTGTCGGAACTTCAACAACGGAGATGGCAGTGGCATGTACGCCACCGCCCGCAGCAGTCACCCCGGCGGCGTCACCGTGATGATGGGCGACGCGAGCGTGAATTTCACCAACGACGAGATCGACCTAAATGTCTGGAAGTACATGGGCTCGATCGAGGATACGGTCGTGTTGGAGGCTGTGCAATAAGGCGCACGGACTGCCAGTCCGGTTCGTGCTTCAGATGCGCTCACCATTCCCGGGCACCAATGCCGCGTGCCCCTACGACGTAGCCACTCTGTTCTTCGACGAGCGAGTCAGAAGCCACAGCAGACTCGCGACCATCAGCGACCCCGAGTTCGGTTCCGGCACCGCTGCGACCGCTTCTTGTAGTGGTCCAACGTTTCCGTAGTTGGTTCGCCACTCAGCCAAGTCGGCGGCACTGTGCGGGTTTGGTGATTCGCCGCGCTGCCAGGCCAGAAAGTCGAAGCCATCGACTCTGCCATCGGCATTGAAATCTCCGGGACCCGCGAGTGTGATCCAGTTGAAAGGTTCTGGAGTCTGAATATCGGAGAGCGAGACTCCACGAGGCAAGATCAGCGAAAGCCGCGCGCCATTGTTACCAAAATAAGCATCGACCGTCGCTTCGAGCCCATCCCCCGTCGCGGCGGCATTGGTCGTAAGTAGCGTACTGAAGGTCAACGACTCGCTCGGATTGAGAGTAATCTCTGGCATGAGCAGCGATGCATTTACGCCCTGTTCGTTGAACCCGTAGATGATCGGGGCTCCAGAACCAAGCTGAGCCGGATTCGCGAAATTGGTGACGATGGTCGTCGCGCCGCCGGTGAGGCTGTACGCCAACGAAGCGGAAAAGCCGGCCAGATGCTGTTGACCGTTGTGATTGACGATGAGATTTGCGTTCGCCGAGGTACTGCTGCTACCGTTGAACCCTGCAATGTGCGTGTAGCCGACGAGCACGTCCATCCGAAACGCACCAAATGGAATGACGATCGGTGAACTGCTAACGTTCAAAATGTAGTAGGGCGAACTGGTCTGCGCATAAGCCCACGGGAAACCCGGCAGGTCGTTGTTACTCGAATCAATCTTCGAGAATCCACGGAACGTGCCTGCCGTGATGTCGGCCTCGGCGACGTAGTTGGGACCGAACAGACTGCCGGCAGGTCCGCTATCGCCGATCGACACTGGGGCTGAATGCAGCATGGCCGGTGGGCCAAGTTGGATGGACACCGTTCCCGCAAAGCTCGTCGAGTGGGTGGCGAAAACCGCTAGCAAGTACAACGAGTTGGCGACCGCAACACTGACACGAATCCGATACCGAGACACATTCATCGCGTTGACTCCTGTGAGATTCAGCAGGCAATCCGATGGGCCAAATCAACCGCCGGTCAGTCTACCGCGCAGCTTAACTCGTGCAATCACAGAATTGGGCTAATCTGACGCCAGCTTGGGAGGCCTGCACTGTCGGCAAGTTGGAGCGATCGGCTGCGACGTCCGCTACTGAAGGGTAAATCTACCGGAATCGAATTGGTACAATCGCCTTGGCAAATATCGGCAGGACCACGTATTTCTGCCGGCTGCGATCGCAGCAAACGACGGCGGTAGCACTCGCTCATTCTCTTTTTTTCGCTGTTTTCTCAGATTCACTTTGACCTCCGCACGCCTAAAACGTCTGTACCTGGTAGCAGCGCCCGGCTCGGAGCTTGCCGCGCGTGACTCAGCGACGGCTTTCTCGAAGCGAGTGGCGACGGATCAGGCAGTGGATACGCAACTCGACGCAACGCTCGCTGCTCACGTCGACAGCGTGTATCGCTACGCCTTACGGATCACGGGCAATGTCGAACAGGCGGAGGAACTGACACAGGAAACGATGTTGCGTGGTTGGCGAAATCGCAGATCACTCAAGGACCCGACCGTAGCGAAAAGCTGGCTACTACGAATCGCCACGAACCTGTGGACCGATGAGATTCGTCGCAGTCAGCGCCGACCACATCAACTGATCGAGCCCTCAACGATTCCCAATCCCAACCCGAAGTCGACACCGGAACAACAAGAAAGCGCCCGGCAAGCGCTGGCAGCACTCGACCAGTTGCCACCCCGGCAACGACAAGTCATGCACCTGATCACCATCGAACAACTCTCTCACGCTGAGGTCGCCAAGGTCTTAGCGATCACAGCCGCAGCGGTGAAAGCCAATCTCGCCGCCGCGCGCAAGACCCTACGCACACAACTGAAGGACGTCTACAAGGAACATCAGGGGAACAAGACGTGAAGAACCACGAATGCGAGCAGCTGGAAGCCTACCTGGCCGACGAACTTAATGACACGACTGCCGCGGACTTTCTCGCGCACCTCGAAGTCTGCGCATCGTGTCGAGCCGAGGCCGACCAGCAGGCTTGGCTCGATCAGCTGCTGCACGACGCCGGCACAATCACGACTGCCGCTCCCGATGTATTGTGGGAAGTCGAAGACCAGATCTCTCATGCGCGGCGGAAGCAACGTCGGATGTACGGCATGTCAACACTATTGGCCGCGGCGTCACTCTTGCTTGCTGTCGGACTGCGGCGCGATCCGGGCCCTACACCCGCGCCAAAGTTTGAAGCCAATCGCCAATCACCGGCCGCGCCCGTCGCGACGTTCACCGGCGCGGAAGACGTGATCGTTATCCAACACGAGAGCCCGTACCCGAACGTGACGATTGTCCAAGTCTATCCCACCGTCGACGCGTCACGGCGCAGAGAACGTAATTCGGAGCGGATTCTATTACCAGCAACCAACATTCTTCGAGGAGATGCGTCATGAATTATCGAACTGCACAAACAAGACGATGCGTGGGCCTGACGCTGATTATTGCCCTGCTGGCAACTACTCCTGTCGCAGGTCAGTTTGGTGGAGGCGAAGTAAGCGACTGGGAGAAACGACTTACCAAGCTTGAATCCAAGGTCAATCACATCGGCAAATGGATGAACAAGCTAAAGGAGTCGCCACTAGGAAGCAGCGAAGAACCGGAAGTCAAAGTATTTCGGCTGCAGTACACAACAGCTCCAGTGGTTGCTCAGAACTTACAAATCTTGCTTGGCGAAGAGGGCTATCGCTTGGCGATTGACGAGAACTCTAACGTATTAATTGTTTCCGCACCCCCAGCAACGAGCCAACGGATAGAGGCAGTGATCCGCGCAATCGATATCGCTCCCGCCACGAGCGACGGTTCCGATTCGGCGGATCGAAGCACGCTTGGGCCAAAGTCTCTCATGGTCCGCATCTTCTGGCTTTCCCAGGGTCAAGCAGATAGTGATTCGCCTCCAGCTGCCGACTATCTCCCCGGGTCTGTGATTGATGCATTAACGCGCGTCGGCCTGACGGAAGCGTATGTGGTATCCCAGAGCAATTCGACGGTCGCATTCGACACTGACAGCAAATCTCGATTCAACGTTGGGGATTACCCGGTACGAGTGGACGGGCAGCTGCAAACGGTCAATGCCCAAGGAGAGATTACAGTGTTCGACGAAAACTCCATGCGACTAGAAATCGACACTTACACTACGCGCGAGGTTTCCGTAAACAAGCAACTTGAATTCGTGCAAGAAAACGAAATCCATGGCTCGATCGTAGCACCAATAGGGCATTTCTCCGTCTTAGGCACAACCAACTATTCTCCCACGAAGGCAGGCACCGTCAAGAAAGGCGCTTTGGTGATCCAAATGCTCGACGCACAAACGTTCTCAGCCGGAAGCGAATAGAGTGAGCAGGGCGCGATGCATTGAAGTGAAATCGGACCGCAACCACGTTTTGGTGCGATTACGCTTTGCTTCATCGCACCCTACTTAACTAGTTATTGGCAAAAGCTTTGGCCATCGCGGGATTACGATCGGGGTTGTCGCGCCAGTATTGCTTCCACTGCTCTTCTTGATGCTCACGCCGAGTTCGCTCAAGGTCGCACTCATCGTCATCGTCCAACAGGCCGTTCAGAATGCCTTGCGCGACAAATCCGGTCGTGGCGAACGTCGCAGTCTTTGCCATCTGTCCCAAACGCCTTGCCGGCGTGCAGCCGCATAGGCAGCAAACGACCGCAAGTGAGAGAGTAATATGTCTCAGCGTATTCATAAGATTAGCCGCTCGGGCAAGACGAATTGTGACGTTGGGTACGAAAGAGAGCCGGGTCCGTCAATAGAGCCCGTAGACAGCGATGCATGCAAAGGACCGAATCAGAACGTCAGTAGTTAGTATGGTGGGATGGAATGAAGTGGAATCGCACCCTACACATAATAAAAAAAACCGCGACCCAACTGGGCCGCGGTTCGTTAGCTCTCAAGTTATCGAAAGAAGCTTAGCCTTCTTCTGACGGCGAATCGTCGCCGCCTTCGGCGCCTTCGGCGGCGGCACCCGCACCGACCGGTTCGGGCTCGGGCTCTTTGGTCGTGAGACCTTCAAACTCGAGTTGCTTCTTGCCGCCGACCTTTTTGACGGACACCTTGATCAAGTCCTTGCCGCTGAACTCGCCCTTGAGCAGTTCTTCGGCAAGTGGATCTTCGATGAACGATTCGATCGAACGACGGAGCGGACGGGCACCGTAGTCGGTGTTCGAGCCCTTCTTGATGAGGAACTCTTTCGCCTCGTCGGATAGTTCGATTTCCAAACCACGCTCCTTCAGGCGGCCGCGGATCTTGGCAAGTTCCAGGTCGACCACCTCTTTCAAATCGTCGGTCGTCAGGTGACGGAAGACGATGATGTCGTTTACGCGATTGATGAACTCGGGACGGAAGACCTTTTCGATCTCCTCGGTCACGCGAGTCTTCATGCTATCGTACGAGGCGTCGTCGTCGGGCTTCTGGAAGCCAAACGCCGCTTCGTTCTTGATCGCGTCCGCACCAGCGTTGGTGGTCATGATCAAGATCACGTTGCGGAAGTCGACACTGCGGCCGAAGCTATCGGTCAGGCGTCCCTCTTCCATCAACTGCAACAGCATGTTGAACACTTCGGGGTGAGCCTTCTCGATCTCGTCGAGCAACACCACCGCGTACGGACGACGGCGAATCTGCTCGGTGAGCTGGCCACCCTCTTCGTAACCGACGTAGCCGGGAGGCGCACCGATCAGACGGCTGACGTTGTGCTTCTCCATGTACTCAGACATGTCGATCTGAATGAGGGCTTCCTCGTCGCCGAACATGAACTCGGCCAGTGCCTTAGCCAGCAAAGTCTTACCCACACCGGTCGGACCTGCGAACACGAAGCAGCCGGTCGGACGCTTCGGATCTTGCAGACCACTGCGGCTGCGACGCACGGCTTTGGCAATCGCGTTGATCGCTTCGTTCTGGCTGATCACGCTCTCGTGCAGCTCGTCTTCCATGTTCATCAGACGCAACGTGTCTTCGGTGCTCATACGGGTGAGCGGGATGCCGGTCATCTTCGAGACAACCTCGGCGATCACATCTTCGTCGACCACGCCGCCATTTTCGCGTGACTTCTCACGCCACTCCTTGGTGATCTGCTGCTTTTTCTTCTTCAGCTTATCGGCGGAGTCACGCAGCGAAGCGGCCTTCTCGAAATCCTGATTCGCGACGGCTTCCTCTTTTTCTTTGTTGAGCTGCTCGACTTCGTCGTCGATCTCTTTGAGGTTGGGCGGCTTGCTCATCGTCTTCAGTCGCACGCGAGCACCGGCTTCGTCGATCACGTCGATCGCCTTGTCGGGCAAGCACCGACCGGTGATGTAACGATCGGAAAGCTCGACCGCCGATTTGATCGCGTCGTCAGTGATTTGCACACGGTGGTGCTCTTCGTAACGATCGCGTAGCCCCTTGAGGATCTCGACCG
>JANQQA010000274.1 GCA_028285205.1 Bythopirellula sp.
TTTCGCAGTACTTCGGCGACAAGCAACCCCGCCAAATCGGTGCGGCAGTGTGGCAAGGCGTGTGGGTCGCCCTGTTTGCAACTCCATTCATGCTGACCGTGCTGGGCGAACTCAAATATCCATGGCGCGAGCGGCACCACGGCCAGCATGAATGGAGTTGCAAACAGGGCGACCCACACGCCTTGCCACACTGCCGCACCGATTTGGCGGGGTTGCTTGTCGCCGAAGTACTGCGAAACGAATGTGTTCGCGTAGCTGCAGATGCCCATGGGCAGACAGAGCGACGCCCACCAGACGATCGAGCCTGAGAATGCAGCCGCCATCGCGGTGCTGGAATGCCAATTGAGAAACATGCGATCGACGAAGGTCATCACCGTCACCGACAGCATCGACACGACCAGCGGCAAGGCGACTTCGAGAACTTCGCGCCCGCCCGCCGGTCGACGCCACCAGGACGGATCTTCAGTCGGATTCGTGGCGAGCGAGGTACTCATGGTGGTCGTCTGTTCCGATGGGCCGCTGGCAGCCTGGGTATTGTACAGGAAATCTTCCGATCGCGTACGGCAGTATCGAGAAGCTGACGACGCGGACACCCGCGGGCCGGCGAAGGTTCACCGTATTCAATCCTTGTTTGCGGCGAGTGCGCATACGAAAGACAAACCTGCGCAGCAGCTTCCGACGTCCGCCCCATTGAGACGGTCGTCGGACGCAATACGTCGGAGTACAATGAAGACTTCCCGAACAAACAATAAGCGCCGCAAGTGAGTGAGCCTTCGAAGCTACACGTCCATGACCAAGACAATCGATCCATCGCAAAAGACTCCCGAAGCTGTCAGTGATTACCTGTCTGAACTTCGCAACCTCACCGGTGGCGACATTCGCACTGACGATTACAACCGCATCTTGTACAGCACCGATGCCAGCATCTATCAAACGCTACCCCACGCGGTCGTGCTGCCACGCAACAGCGAAGAACTGCAGGCCGCAGTGGAACTGGCAGCCAAGCACCGCGTCCCCATTCTGCCAAGAGCGGGCGGTAGCAGCCTCGCTGGTCAAGCGGTCAACGCAGCGGTTGTGCTCGATCTGAATCGTTATCTGAACGAGACTCTCGAAGTCAATCAGGAAGAGCAATGGGTGCGTGTGCAGCCGGGCGTTGTCCTCGACCCGCTGAACATCGAATTGCAAAAATATGGTTTGCAGTTTGGCCCCGATCCGGCGAGCAGTAACCGCGCCGCGATGGGCGGTATCGTTGCGAATAACTCGACCGGTAGCCATTCGATCGTCTACGGGATGACGGCGGACCATGTGCTCGAGACGGGCGTCTTCCTTAGCAACGGCAGCGCCGCACACTTCGCACCCCTTGAAAACGGCAGCCTGGAAGCGAAAGCGAAACTCGATAGTCTCGAAGGTCGCATCTACAGCACCATCTCGCAACTCGCAGCCTCGGAAGAAAACCGCGGGATCATCAGCAAAGGGACCCCCGGTCACTGGCGACGCTGCGGAGGATATAACCTCGATCGGTTCATTCCCGATGGCGTGTCGTTCTTTGGGCAGCGCGATGCGCGGTTCAACCTGGCGAAGCTCATCTGTGGCAGCGAAGGCACGCTCGGTGTGATGCATGAGATCAAGCTGCAGTTGGTGCGCAAACCTCCGCGGACTGTGCTCGCCGTCGTGCACTTCGATAACCTGCACGCAGCGCTTTCGGCAGTGCCGGTCATGCTGGAGACCGACCCGTCGGCGGTCGAGTTGCTCGACAATCTCGGCCTCACGCGCTGCCGCGAGGCGGCTGAGTACGCGCGGCTGCTAGACAACTTCATCGAAGGCGACCCCAACTGTGTGCTCATCACCGAATTCTGCGGCGAGACAGACGAAGAACTGCGGCATAAGCTTAATCGACTCAAGCAGCACCTGCCTAACCAGGGTGTTCCTGCCGGCGCGATTACCGAAGCTTGGACCGCCCAGCAACAAACGGAGGTGTGGACCGTTCGCAAAGTGGGGCTCGGATTCTTGATGAGCATCAAGGGCGACCACAAGCCGATCCCGTTCATCGAAGATGCTGCCGTCCCGGTCGAGCACCTGGCTGACTACGTCACCAAGATCGAGCAATTCTGCAATGACCTGGGCACGCAGGTCGCCTACTACGCACACGCCAGCGCCGGCTGTGTGCATATTCGACCAATGGTGAATACGAAAGTTGCTTCGGAAATCGCCAAGCTACCCAAGATCGGCCAGTTCTCGGTCGAATTGTTGCACGGTTACGGTGGATCACTCTCTAGCGAGCATGGCGATGGTCGGACGCGAAGTTGGCTGAACGAGAACTTCTACGGACCTGACTTATACGGCCTCTATCGCGAGGTCAAAAGAACTTTCGATCCGCAGAACCTGCTCAACCCCGGCAACATCGTTGACGCGCCGCCGATGACCGAGGACTTGCGGTACGGCGAAGACTATCAGGTGTTGCCGATCCGCGAGCAGATCGATTTCTCGGCCGACCAAGGCTTTCATCGAGCCGTCGAAATGTGCAATGGCGCGGGCATCTGCCGAAAAACGACTGCCGGCACGATGTGTCCCAGCTACATGGTCACTCAGGAGGAAGAACACAGCACACGCGGTCGCGCCAACCTGCTACGTGCCGCGTTGTCGGGAGCTTTGCCGCACGAAGAACTCACCAGCAAACGGATGTACGAAGCGATGGACTTGTGCATCGAATGCAAAGCGTGCAAAAGCGAATGTCCTTCGTCGGTCGACATGACGAAGATCAAATTCGAGTTCTTGGCTCAGTACTACATGAAGCACGGCGTGCCACTACGCGCACGGTTGATGGCCGACATCGCGAAGTTTAGCCGCTGGAACTCTGGCGCGATCGCACCGATCGTCAACGCGGTGATGGGCAACGGTCTCGTTCGTTGGCTGATGGAGAAAACGCTCGGCGTCAGCCGCCATCGACAGTTGCCGAGATTTGCCCGCGAGCCGTTTACCACGTGGTTCGACAACAGGCCGAAAGCCAGCGGGGCCAAGCGAAAAGTTGTCTTGTTCAACGATACGTTTAACACTTACAACTATCCGCACATCAGCATCGCCGCGACGGAAGTGCTGGAGGCGGCGGGCTTCGAGGTGATTCTGCCCGGCCATTGGTGCTGTGGTCGGCCGATGATTTCCAAGGGCCTTGTCGACAAAGCCCGTGCGGCGGCGCGCGACTGCGTCGAAAAACTCGCGCCGTTCGCCGAACAGGGTCTCCCCATCGTCGGACTCGAACCGAGTTGCTTGCTCACACTTCGCGACGAACTGTTGACGCTGCTACCCGACGAACCACGCGTGAAGACCATCGCAGAACATTCGCTGCTGTTTGAAGAATTCATCGCCCAACTGGCCGAGGAAGGATCGCTCGATCTGGAATTCCGCGAGGCCGCCGAGCAAGTACTACTTCACGGTCACTGCCAGCAGAAGGCACTTGTCGGCACCGGTCCGAGCAAGCAAACGCTCGGCGCCGCGGGATGCGATGTTGAGGAAGTTGATTCGGGTTGTTGTGGGATGGCCGGCTCGTTTGGCTACGAAGCCGAGCACTACTCGCTGTCGCAGGCGATGGGTGAGCGAAAACTCCTCCCGGCAGTGCGAGCGGCCGCGGACTCGACCACCGTGGTCGCTGCTGGCGTCAGTTGCCGCCAGCAAATCAAACACGCAACCGGCAAGCAGGCGCTACACCCGGCGGAGTTGCTACGCAATCGGCTGCAAGAAAACGGCTAACCGAGGAGCTTTTCGATCAGTTCGTCGGCGTGTGATGGCAAGGGCGCGGCTTGCGATCGCTCCGTCATAAATCTCTGTGGAATGGGGCCGGCCAAAAATTGTCGTGGAATTGACCGTGGCGATCTTCATAATGGGACGGAAACCGTGGCGATTTCGCAGCGACGTGAGCGTGCACGGAGCGGTCGCGATCCGGGAG
>JANQQA010000283.1 GCA_028285205.1 Bythopirellula sp.
CTCCATGAGTACGGCTCGCCGACGTAACCCGACCAACGAGTCGGTGTTCGATTTCATGGGCAACATCTACAACATGCTCGAGAATATCGGCCCGACGTTGATGCTCACGATGTTCGTATTTGTGTTCGCCTCCTTGTGTTGTGGTTTTACGGGGGTGTTGGTGCGGCGCTGGATCGCGCGGCGAGCAGCGTCACCCCCCGAATAGGGTTTTTGCACACGTGAGTTGGCGCGTGCCTCGTGTCCGAAAAAAACTCCGGTTTCTCGCCGTGCGATTTACCCGATCCTGTTGCGGTGCAAAAGCTTGCGCGCTGGTGTGTACGGCAATCTCGCCTCCTTTTTCGGAAAACGACCCTCAAATGTGTCTTAAAACTCCACTGCCCCCGATTGCAAACGCCAAGTCGGCAAAGGGTTTAGCGCGCGGGCGCCGGTGGAACCGGGAGTCCTAAAATTCCAACAACCGACTCGCGGCCCGAAACCCGCCGCACGCCTGGCTAGTCGTTCGAGCGCGAGGCAGGCGCCTTTCCACCAGTGCCGTACCAGGCGGAGCCCGAGACCGAGGAAAGCCATCCCCAATTCTACTCGAACGCGCGGCCCAATTTCAGCAACGAAAAATAGGCGCGCTAACGTGTTGGTACGGCGTCAGCCGATGAATCCCGTGCGGCAGTCGAGTGGATGCTATTTCTGCAACTTTCTCAGCGATTCTAGAAGCCAGTTTTCATACCACTCGGCAAACGTGCAGCGTGACTTCCCGCACACCTTCTCGGGGAAGATGCCTTGTTGCCCAGCCCTTGCGTCTGTCCAAACGTGCCCGTGTTCAGGTCCGGTAACGACAAGAACGCTCCTGTAGGCACAGCCTTGATGGGCTATCGGAAAGCAACCGTTAGCAACAAGAGGACTCCAGTATTCCTCGTCGAGTTCTTCGTGCCACTTATCCTCTTCGGCGTCTGACGGAAACGTGTCCGGTGGTTCCAGCCTTTCATCTGCAAGATTCCAAGACTCGTTGTGGGGGAAAGGCTCTTGAAGCGAGCCCAGAATACCATCGCCTTGTGTCCACCTTTCAAGCGGCCCGCCTGCTCCGTCGTAGAATCGAATTGGGAACAGACCATAGAAAGGGCCGGCACCGCCGTTCCCACATTGCGTCAAAAAAGACCTGTAATCGTCGGGAAGCAAAACCCTATAATCACGCTCGAAATCTTCTATCTCTACCTCTGCACTCGGAGCATTAAGCTTGTAGCCGTGGCTGCTTGCTCCAAATACTGTGCATCCAGCGTCTAACTGCCGCAACTCATCCAGGCGTGCACGTATGACATTGGAGTCCATAGTCCTATCTTGGAGTTAAGGGCCAAGGTGTCGATTCGCGGTACAGAAACACTGATTTGAGTCCGATTTTACGACGCAAATTGCACATCAACAACACCGTCGTAGTCGTCGTTGGAAACTGTCTTCCGTCCAAATTCCCCCCTGGGAGGAAGCTGGGTTCTATCCGGCCCCAGCGCGAAACACCCGGGCAGTTGACGTCAACAACTCCGACACGCTTGAGCAGGACCGAGGAATGCCATCCCGAATTCTACTCGAACGCGTGGCCCAATTTCAGCAACGAAAATTTGGCAGTATGAACGTGATGGAGTGGCGTCGGACGATGAAGCTGAACGGATTTTCGTGTATGCTCTATTTGAGTACCGTGTTCCTCCACCTGTCGTTGCTCAGCACAGATTCCCGCCCAAAAGCCGACGTGGACAAGCTTGCACAACTTTTTGACATGCCACTCGGTTCGCCAGAACACCGCGACCTCGAATCTACCGCCTTCATGGGCGGTCCCCTAATCTCAGTTCGATACTGGCTTGGAAGGCTCCTGAACTGCAATTTATTTCGGGCGTCCGATGCGGAGGTGTCCGCAGTATTGGTTCAATATTTCAGCGATATTGGCTGTGAAAGGGGGGCGGAACTGGGCTCCGACCAAGACGCTTGGGGATCAATTGCTAATTTCCTGCACTACCAATGGCAGACAAGTAGCGGCATGTCTTCAACAAAGACCTCCAAGTGGGGTTCTGCTTTCTATGCCGTGTTGAGTGACCCCGACCTCACAGTTGCAGAGATAGCCCAGTACGCTGAGACAACGGAAAAGCAAGTCGCACGAATGTCCGACGTGAAGTGGCTAAAGCAACTTTGGAAGTTTCGCAATACTAAACGCGACCAAATCGTGCCTTGAGGCAGCGAACTACCCTCGGGCACGTCGAGCGTTTGCAGAAAACCGTCACCACTATCCTGCGCCGGCGTGAAACACCTGGGCTGTCGACGGCGCCGACTCCGACACGCTTGAGTAGTGTTTCTACGAACTTAACCCAAAACGTAGGACGGTCCCCCAGAGCCGTCCGTCCATGAGAACCTCCTATTTCGGACTGCCCCGGGGGACCGTCCTACGTAACACGAAATGGGATGGGCATCAAAAGTACAACAACACCAATCCAAGGCGAGTCGGAGAACCATCGATGTAGGATCCGCTGTGCGGATCAATCGGAGCGATCGTGAAACCGAGATGCCACCGTCGAGTTCCTAGGATATTGCAATGAGCGAGGACAACGACGATGCCCTGCCCGTCGCCTACTACAGGCAAGCCATGGAGGCGGAGAGTCGCGGAGAGTATGAAACCTCCCGAGAGCTTTGTCAGAAAGCACTAGATCTGTACCAGCGGGCCAAGAGCGATGACGTAACGATGGTGTACATCTTGTTGGGACGCATTGCGTATTCCCGGGATGACCTTGATGCTGCCGAGGACTGGTACCGTAAATCTCTAGCGATT
This sequence comes from Bythopirellula sp., assembly GCA_028285205.1. GTDB lineage: Bacteria > Planctomycetota > Planctomycetia > Pirellulales > Lacipirellulaceae > Bythopirellula. Next base: position 2,801 of record JANQQA010000283.1, read on the forward strand.
GACGAGCGAAACCGCGATGAGCATGGGGCGGCCAGGACCTACCACTATTTGAGCGCTATTGCCATCGACCGGGAGGACTTCGAGTGTGCGAAAGCATGGCTGCAGAAATCGATTCGTATCAAGGAGAAGTTGGGGGATGATGTCGGTGCTTCGGAGAGCTATCATCACTTGGGGTTTATTGCATACATGCAGGACGATCTCGACGCGGCCGATGAGTGGTACCGAAAAGCAATAGAAATCGATGAAGCGAATGGTGATGAACATGGTGCGTCGCTGACCTACAACAACTTAAGTGCAGTGGCCAATGCCCGCGGTGATTTCCAGCGTGCAGAGGAGCTATTGTGGAAGTCAATTCGAATCAAGGAAAAGTTGGGCAACGAAGTTGGTAAGGCAGGAAGTTACCACCAATTGGGTGTAGTCGCTTTTGACCGCGGCGATTACGATGCTGCCGAACAGTGGTACTTTAGATCGCTGGAAATCTATGAGAGGTTAGGCGATAAACGAAGTATGGCAAAAGCCTACTGCAACTTAAGTGATCTCGCCAAAGCCAAAAATGACCACGAGATGGCGTATGATTGGCTTCAAAGGGCATTGCGTATTATCGAAGAAGCAGGCGATGTATACGAACTCGCTAGGCTAGGCAGCGTTTTTCTGGATCGAGGTGAGTTCAACGAAGCCAAACAGATGTTTCGAAAAGCGCTCGAGCTCGGCGTCAACACAACGTGGCGGCGCTGGCTTACAATCTACTGCCGGCTATGGCATTGCCGTCTTCTTGGTTTTGTTTCGAGGTAGTGCAAATACGCATCAAAAATGTTGGTCCGCACAGCGGACTCAGCCAGCCGATCGCGAGGCGGGAGGTTAGCCAACAGTGCGGTCCGAGGCGGAGCCTGGGACCAAGCGAATCCACCCCGGATTTTACTCGAACGCGTGGCCCAGTTTCAGCAACGAAAAATAGCTGCGTTAGCGTGTTGGTACGGCGTCGGTCGATGAAGCTGAGGTAGTTTTGGGAACGTCGCATTTCACGACAGTTCACCCTCCGCCTGCTATTACGTGATCGAAGAATTCTGGTGATTTTGGCAAGTGATTGCCGAATAGGTACAATCTTCAACGGCGTGTGTGCGTTGCATTGGTTCGCTTAATATCTCTTTGACCTCCACGAATTCAAACTGGGCGTGACATACTCTGAGACTCTAATATCGCTCGTGATAATCTCTCCATTTCTCATTGGAGTGGTGTTATACCTTGTCTCGTGTTATCGCGGATTGCACTCAAATCTGAGACTTTGGGCATCGTCTAAGGAATACGAACTCTCAGCAATTGAATTTACGCCACGCTTCAGGCCGCCTTTCAACTGGACTAGATGGGAACACGTTTTCTATGTTCACGTAACTGACAAAGCTGGGAATCGCCGAGAGGGATGGGTCAAAGTGAAACTTACGTGGGGGACTGACGACTGGGCCGAAGTAGCTTGGAACGACGAGCCTAAGTTCGACAGTCTAAGTTCGACAGTCTAATGTAGCTATCAACTGACAGCGGATTCAGGCACGACGCACAAGCGTGAAACGCCTCGGCAGTTGACGGCAACGATTCCGACACGCTTAGGCACTGCTTCGACGAACCTATCCCAAAGCGCAGGACGGTCCCCAGAGCCGTCCGTCCATGAGAACCTCCTATTTCGGACTGCCCTGGGGGGCCGTCCTACGCAATTGGTAATGGGATAGGCACGACGAATACAACTCATTGCCGAGTCGGAGAATAGTCCGCGTAGGGTCCGCTGTGCGGGCCAATCGGAGCGATTGTGAAACCGAATCTGTGTGCCAACTGTGATGGATTTGGAGTCGCCAAGTGCTATACTCATACGTGCTTCTCACCAAGTTGATCCTCGCCCAGTGAATTAACAGATTCGGATTCGCGAGCAACTCATCATGCCAGTCAGCCATCGTTACCGTCGGGCCTTCACCCTCGTCGAACTGTTGGTCGTGATCGCCATCATCGGTGTGCTGGTGGCGCTGTTGCTGCCAGCTGTGCAATCGGCGCGGGCGGCGGCGCGCAGGACCCAGTGCATGAACAATCTCAAGCAATGGGGATTGGCCGTGCAAAACTATGAGAACGCCTTGGGCAAGCTACCTTATGGAACGATCTCCGACGGTGGGACGAGTATCAATGGCCAAGATCGCAAGACATTTGTCGTTGCCCTATGGCCGTATATGGAGCAATCCAACGTCAACGACATCTATGACGATAGTCTGCCGTTCTGGCACATAGACAACGAAGCAGCACGTCTCGTACAGGTGCCCTACTACTATTGCCCGGAAGACGGCCCAGGTTACTGGCGGGCCAATCAATATCAGTTTGCTTTGGGGAACTATGTGGTCAACTTTGGCAACGCGAACTTTCTTCAGAACGAACCGCAGTTCTTGCCCGCTCCCTTCGGCGACTTTAGCAATGGAGAAGGGGTGCAGACGAAGATGTCTCAAGTGACAGACGGTTTGAGCAATACCGTTTTCATGGCAGAGATCGTGCAGATGGAAAGCGAGACCGACTACGACGTGCGAGGCTCGATCTTCAACAACACGGCTGGCGCCTGTAATTTCATGACCAAAAGCACGCCAAACTCGGGTCTCGACGTTTGCCTGTGCAGTGGACCTAATTCGAAAACGTACCCCGGACCGTGTCGGAATCGAAGCGCGCCAGATGGCTGGGTCTCCGCGCGCAGCCTGCACCCAGGCGGCGTGATGGCGATGCTGGGGGATGGTTCCGTGAGTTTTGCAGCGGACTCAATAGCACTGGATGTGTGGCAGGCCTACGGTTCGATCAGTGGCCACGAAGTTGTGCCTGGCCTGGAATGATTCGAGCGAAGTTTTCTCCGATGGAGAGCTTCTCCCGTCCGTCGTGTTCTTGCTCACCTCGGCCGCAGGCGGTGGCGATCGAGTGGTCTGGGGTTGTGACGCCTGATGGCGAGCTAATCGCTGGCGGCACCGTTGCGTTTCTTCCAATCAGTCGATCGCGAGGTAAGGGCCTCACAACCAGTGCGGCTTGAGGGGGAGCCGTAGAGGTTTTCAATGCTGGGACTCCATTGACTTATGGTAGCATGATATGCCCCGAATGAGTGGCTCGACCGTTGAGTGTGGACATGCAGGCCGAACAACTTTATCGCGATGGGCCGTTCGAATTCGAATTTGGCGAGTTTGTCGTGCAACTGGATTTCGCGAGCGGTTCAAGTGCGTGCTTCCTGCTCACTGACCCGCAGAGCAAGACTGAGCACATTGCGGATGAAGAGGATATCGACGCTACGCGAAACGAAGACGGGACACACACAGTTATCACTTCATTCAGTACTGCAACAGTCGTCGGAGAGGTTACAATACATCATCCGTGCCTGGACTGGATCCGTGCTAGATTGCGAGTTTCTATTCCACGCCAGTGGCACAGTCGTGAGTTCCTGACGAATATTCGCGAGATTCTGTTTGAGTTACTGGGTATACCATCTGACGACACTTGGATGCTCACAGCATCGGACGGCGACGCGACCATGATTCTGAGCCACGAGGACTAGCTCTACACCTACGGACTGCCGAACATTGCACGACCAGCACTGAGAGCTATCGGTTCTCTGACGCCCCAGCATGAATCACCTCAGCCATTGAGGGCAATAAAACCGACACTCCTTCGCAGCGTCTTTACGAATACAAAACATCAATTCTGAATTGGAGAATAAACATGAAACGTTTCGCTCTCGTTGCAGGTATCCTTGTTGTTTTCACACCGGTAAACGTTTCGCAAGCAGCAACAGAGAAAGATTTTGTCTCTGAGGCAAGTCGTATCGTCGGCACGCACCAGCCAACGTCGCGCCAACACACTCCTGAGGCGATGGCTGAAGCCGCTCGGGCGTTTCTTGCCTCTTTGGATGACGGTCAGCGGCAGCGCGCAGCGCTTGCTCTCAAGCATGCGGAACGTCGTGAGTGGACCAACTTGCCCGCGCGACCAGGCGCTGGTGGGATACGACTGGGTGACTTGAACGCGAAGCAAGTCGAGGCATTTTGTGACCTGATGGGCACGCTGTTTAGCGAACAAGGTTACGCCAAAATGTGCAACATCATGCTCGCCGACGATCAATTGCTCCCAGGTGGAAAGCCACGACGGGGATTCGGTACCGAGGACTTCTCCGTCGTGATTTTCGGCGAACCAGCGTCAGACGGCCCGTGGGCGTTTCAGCTAGATGGCCACCATCTGGGAGTCAATCTTGCCATTGAAGGCGGCAACTTAACCATGTCGCCCAGCTTCATCGGCACCCAGCCGGAAGCCTACCACCTGGCAGACGAGCAGATCCGACCCTTGGCGGGTGAGGTTGATGGAGCGTTCCAACTCGCCAACAGCCTGAGCGACGCTCAGCGTAAGCAGGCGATCGTTAGTGAAAAGCGAGGCAGAATCAAAACAGGCCCGGGCAACGACGGCAAGGTCCCTACTCCAGCCGGTGTGCCTTGTGGGGAGTTTGACGAGTCGCAAAGGGAATTGCTGCTTTCGCTGATTGCGGAGTGGGTGAATAACTTGCCACCAGAACAGGCAAAGAGCCGGCTCGCCAAGGTTCAGAGTGAGATCGATCAAATGCACTTCGCCTGGAGCGGTTCCACCAAACCGATGAGCGACATTTCGTACACTATTCAAGGCCCCTCGCTGATTATCGAATACTCTTGCCAGGATCTCGGTGGCAATCCTCTCAATCACCTCCATACGATGTATCGTGACCCCACGAACGAGTACGGAAAGCAGCTTAGTGATTAGTGCGCTGGGGTGACTGCGCGGCGTTGTTCATAGTTCGAACCAATCACGGCACGACCGAGACACGCGTCGTTGTGCCAATTGCGACTGGCGAGCAGGAAGCCTCCCAAGTGCTGGCGCGCGTGATGCGAGGAGATTGAGACGAGTCACTCGGCAAGACGTGCTACAGCCGCTGCTTCCACGTCTCGACGTCGAGCACTTCGCTCAAGAGCATTTGTTGGGCGCAGAGGATCGAGCGATGCAGCACTTCGGCAGTGACGTCGCCGGCGGTATTCGATAGCGGGAGAGTGCCTGTCGCGTCGCTGAGAAACTCGACTTTCAGGCCTCGGTGCACCGCCTGACGGGCCGTCGTATCGCAGCACATGTGGGTCATGTAGCCGGCGATCGTGACCGTATCAACCTCGCGTTGCTCAAGCCACTCCGCGAGGGGCGTGCCGGTGAAGCTCCCCGGCAGTGTTTTCTGAATCAGCAGATCGCGCGGCCGTTCCGCGACGTCGGCATGAAGTTGCCATTCGGTCGAGTCTTTCTGAAAGAACGGCATGCTCGTGTCTTCGAAGTGATGCTGCACCACGACGGTCGGGACGTCGCCCTCTTGAGCAACGTCCATCGTGGCCAGGATTTGCTCCAGATGCCCAGCCGGGTGCGTGATCGGCAGCGCGCCAGTGAAGTACTCGTTTTGTACGTCGATCACCAGTAGTGCTCGGCTCATGGAAACCTCCTCTTGGTAGCGAACTTAGCGAACGCGCGAGAATGTGGCGCATCGCAGAAAATCTGCCTGCCCCCACCGGCTATCTTACGCGCCCAACAATGATCGATGCGTTGTGGCCGCCGAAGCCAAAGCTGTTGCTCATCGCAGCGCCGATTTCACGTTCTTGGGGGGTGTTAGGCGTGTAGTTCAGATCGCACGCCGGATCGGCCGTCTGTAGATTGATCGTGGGCGGCGCCATCTGATCGCGTAGGGCTAACAGACAGAACACAAGTTCAACGCCGCCACTGGCGCCTAGCAAGTGGCCGATGTGGCTTTTGGTGCTGGATACGTTCGCTTTGCCGGCGTGATCCTTGAACACCCCCTTGATGGCCTGCGTTTCGGCCTTGTCACCCAACGGTGTGCTTGTGCCGTGGGCGTTGATGTAGTGGATGTCCGTGGGATTCAGCCGCGCGTCGGCCAGTGCGTTACTCATCGCGCGCGCGGCGCCTGTGCCTTCCGGATCGGGCTGGGTAATGTGACCCGCGTCGGCGCTGGCCCCGAATCCGAGCACTTCTCCGTAAATGGTAGCACCACGCGACTTGGCGAATTCGAGCTCTTCGAAGATCAAGATGCCTGCCCCTTCGGAGAGCACAAAGCCATCGCGATCTGCGTCAAACGGGCGACTTGCCGCGGCCGGATTGTCGTTGCGGGTGGAGAGGGCCTTCATGTTGGCAAAGCCCGCCATGCCCATCGGCGTAACGGCGGCCTCGGTGCCGCCGGTGATCATCACGTCGCACTCGCCACGTTGGATAGTGCGATACGCCTCGCCCATCGCGTTGGCGGCACTGGCACAAGCGGTGGCCACGCCGTAGTTGATGCCACGCAGACCGTAACGAATGGAGAGGTGACCACTGGCCGCGTTGAGCATCAGTTTGGGAATCGTAAACGCCGAGACTTTGTCGGGTCCCTTGTGCAGCAATCGTTCGGTCTGCGATTCGATTTCGTTGAGGCCACCAATGCCGGAGCCGATGATTGCGCCGATGGTGTAGGGGTCGTACTTCTCGAATTCGATGCCGCAATCGTTCACCGCGTCGACGCCGGCGACCATCGCGAACTGCGTGAAGCGATCGAGACGCTTGGCTTCGCGTGGACTCACGTAATCGCCGCACGACCAGTCGTGGATATCTCCGCCAAAGTGGACCTTGTGATCCGCTGTGTCGAAGAGTTTTAGCTCGTGAATCCCGCTTTCGCCAGCGAGCACCTTTTTCCAGAGGTCGTCGACCTGGCAGCTCAGCGAGGTGACGGCACCAATGCCTGTAACGACGACGCGACGATTCATCACTCTTGTCGGATGGAGAGTTGGAAGGGGATCACGCGCCGGGAGACGCGTAGGGAGCATTTGCCAACGCAAATCACGCTTGGAAGCAAGCCGACATCAGCAAGTGCATCGCGATGCCGGCCGTTGGCAGTTAACTACTTGCCCGAGTTCTGGTCAATGAACTCGACCGCCTGGCCGACGGTCTGGATTTTCTCGGCAGCGTCATCAGGGATGTTGACGTCGAATTCTTCCTCCAGCTCCATCACCAGCTCGACCGTGTCGAGCGAGTCAGCACCCAGATCGTTCACAAACGAGGTGTCTGCAGTGATTTTGTCTTTATCGACGCCTAGTTGCTCGGACACGATGTCCGTTACTCGTTCCAAAGTTGAGGGCACTTTGATGGCCTCCTTCAATTTTCACGGGGGGTATTCGAAATGTAACTATCGACGGCGGTTGGCTGAGGGACGCGGTTGCCTGAGTTCCTCCTGGCCGGTCGATTTGATGTTGGATTCGTGCGCTGCTGGCAGCGGCGGAAAGTCGTTTAAAATAGAACGGTTCCGCAAGTGAGGTCAAGATATACCGTTAAAGTTCGAGGGTGTCTAGGTCGTCTGGGCAAGCGAAAATCGTAAATTCGCAGGGATTAAGTCTGAGCATGGAGGGAATGACGGAGTCGCCAGGAGCAGTCATTTTTCCTTGAACCTTGGTCATCGGGGATGGGTAACTAAGTCACTAGGCTGTCATGCCGCCATCGACGGTAAGGACTTGGCCGTTGATGTATGAGGCCGAGTCGCTCGCCAGGAACAACACCGCGTCCGCGACTTCCTCGGCTTCGCCCTGCCGCTGCAGGGGGACGATTTCCTTGATTCGCTTCTCGATCGCGTCCTCGCCAGCGGCTTCTTTCAGAGCGGCGGTCATGTCAGTCGCGATAAAGCCGGGGCAGATCGCGTTGACCGTGATGTGCCGTCGTTTGCTCGCCAACTCACGAGCGGCGGTGCGGGTGAAGCCGATGACGCCAGCCTTCGACGCCGAGTAGTTGGTCTGCGCGGGGTTACCGGCCAGCCCCGAAGTGCTGCTGATGTTGATGATGCGGCCCTTCTTGGAACGCATCATCGCACCCGAGGCGGCGCGGCTGAACAGGAAGACGCTCCGCAGATTGGTCGAAATAACTGAGTCCCAGTCGTCGTCGCTCATGCGTGGCAAGAGCGTATCGCGCGTGATGCCGGCGTTGTTGACGAGGATGTCGACGCTTTCCCAGTCGTCGGCGAGCTTTTCCACAAACGCGGGCACGGCCTCCGCGTCGGCCACGTCGATGGCGAACGCCTCGGCGGCGCCGCCGGCGGAGGTAATCTCGCTGACCGTTTCGTCGAGCTTTTCTTTGTTGCGTGCCACACAGGCGACCTTCGCGCCGGCGCTGCCTAGCGCGATCGCGATCGCTTTACCAATGCCACGCGAAGCACCCGTGACAATGGCCGTCTTGCCGGAGAGATCTACGTGAATACGACCAGGTTCAGTGTCGGACATGATTGATTTAGCCTTTATCGCTTTCCTCGCTCGCACCTAGTGCGAGCGAGATGAGAACGGACTGACGTTACGCCTGCACACTTTCGCAGGGCAACTTGCGGGCGATTCGTTTCAATAGGCCACGGAGGACTTTGCCGGGGCCGATTTCGTAGCACTGCTCTACACCGAAGTCGTCGATCAGCCACTTCATCGAGGTTTCCCAGAGGACTGGGCTGATGACCTGTTGAACCAGCAACGAGCGGATTTCAGCGGGATCGCTATGGGTTTGTGCGTCGACGTTGGAGATAACGGGGATCCGCGGAGCTCGGATTTCGACTTCTGCCAGCGCGCCGGTCAAGCGATCGACGGCCGGCTGCATGAGCGAGGTGTGGAATGCTCCGGCGACCGCCAGTGGAATCACTTTCATCGCTCCCGCCGATTCCGCCAGCGGCGTAATCCGCTCACAGGCGGTCGAGTTGCCGGAGACGACGATGTTGCCGGGGCAGAGCAAGTTCGCGACCTGCAGGACTTCATCCTCCCGCGCCTCGTCGCAAAGTTTTTCGATTGCTTCGCGCTGCATTCCAAGGATGCTGACCATGCCACTGGCCACCGCGTCGGAGGCGTCTTGCATCGCCTGACCACGCGTTTGCACGAGTCGCAACCCTGCGTCAAAGTCAATCGCATCGGCGAATACCAGGGCGGTATATTCGCCAAGACTCAAACCGGCCGTAATGTCACAGCCTGCGACGACGTCGGGTGCGTCTTGCTTAAGCTGCTCCAGCGCGGCCAGGCTGCAGACAAATAGCGCCGGCTGGCTGTGGACGGTCGAGTTTAGCTTGTCGGCTGGACCTTCCTTACACAGCTGCAGCAGGTCGTAGCCGAGTATGTCGGCGGCCCGATCGAACAGCGTTTGGGCAGCAGGCAGCGAACTGGCCAACTCGGCACCCATGCCGACGGTCTGTGCTCCCTGGCCAGGAAATAGAAAGGCGGTCTTGGGCATGAGGGGGCTCTATGAGCAAAGAGGAATGACTCCGTGTCGTCAACAGCTGGCCCAATGACGAACCAGAATCCGATGACGAAGACTTGCTGATTCCGTCATTCGAGGTTCGTCATCTTCGCCGCGTTGATTACTCCTCGGTTTCCACGACCGTGCGACCCATGTAGTACCCGCACGTAGGGCAGGCGACGTGCGTCGGCGTGGGAGTCCCGCATTTGGGGCAGGATGGCAGCTGCTTGGCCGTGAGGCGATCGTGCGCGCGACGCTTGCCAGAGCGAGAGTTGGAGTGTTTTCGTTTGGGGACGGCCATCGGGGAGGCTCCCAGTTACTGCTGAATATCGGGTGGAAACGAATCGCTCAGGATACCGATGCCACGGCAGAGGGTCAATGGGTGGGCTGCATCGAATGATCAATGACGGAACGACGAATCTGGAGCGAAATCTGGCGGACCAGGTCCAAAATGCGCTCCTCATTGGGTATTTCGTCATTCATCAGTATACTCCCGTCGGTAGTCACGACTCTTTTCGAGGATCTTGCCATGTCTGACGGCGCCCCGGCGTTTGACCACTCTTGGTTTGTCGCGCAGCGGTGGCAGCAATACACGGGCGAGGTACGGGCGAACCTCCTTCGCATCGTGGCCGTCGGTACCTTCTACCTTATCCACCTGGGGACGTACCTCAGCAGCCAGGGCAAACTGCCGAGTTGGTCCTCGCCATTTGGAGCAGGCGGGTTGCAGTTGGCGGAGCAAGGACAAGTTGATCAGCGATTTCATGTGATGGTGACGCTCCTGGCAGTTGCTTGGATCATGGTGGCCGCCGGGATCCATCTTTCGCTTCGCGCGCGAGTGTTCCCTACGTGGATCTCGCTGGTCGCGACGCTGTGCGATGTGTTGTTTCTTACCAGTATCTTGATGATCGCTGCTGGGCCACGCAGTCCACTGATCGTGGGGTATTTTCTGATTATTGTGCTAGCGGCATTGCGGTTTGATTTACAGTTGGTCCGAGTAACGACGTTCGCCTCGGTCGCAGGCTATCTGTGCGTACTGGGGTACGCCAAATGGCCCGCGACGTTTGGAGGTGACCCTGCGTTGGATTTGACGGTGCCGCGATATCACCAAATGATTGTGATCGTCAGCTTAGCGCTCACGGGCGTTTTCGTCGGACAAGTCGTGCGGCGGGCACGAGCGCTCCTCGCGGCGGCAAGCAAGCCCACAACCGGCGAGAGGCAGACGTCATGACGGAATCTGCGCCGCTCCTCTGTCCGCATTGCAACGCGAACCAATTTGGTCCCAGCGAGACATGTTGGCTCTGTCACCGGTCGTTGATCGATTCTCCTTCTAGTGCTCCAGCACCAGTCGCGGCAGCGCGCAACGAACCTGTGGATCTGTCGTTCTCACTTTCGACGATGTTTCTGCTGGTTACGTTGGCCTCGGTGTGCATGGGATTGTTGGTCGTCGTGCCGGGATTGGGAGTCTTTGCCTGCATCGTCATGGTGCCGGTCTTCTTGCGCACGGTCCGTGTAGTGCGGCGTCGCGATGCGATTGGCCAGGAAATGCGCCCATTGGAAAAAGTGCTGATGTTCTCCACTTCGTTTGCCGTGACGAGCGTGCTAGTGATCGTCGTGTGCGTGTCGGCGTTTTGCAGCTTCTGCGGTGTGTGTCTGACGATTTTTGCGACGAGTTCCGGGGAGGGTGATGCCCTCGGGTGGGGCATCGGCATGTGCTTCGTTGCCGTGTTGGGTTTCGCCTTGATGGTCCAGATCATCCGCTGGCGCCGTCGACGTTTCCGCCGCGACATGGGCGAGGAGTGAGAAAGGTATGAAACTCACAGAAACCGAGGCGAACCGTTAGGATTGGAAACGCTAATCTACGCGAGTGAGTTGCAGGATTAGCGAAGATTAGCGCAGATTAGTGGTGAGTCATCTGCGCTGAGGCGGATCCACGTTAATTCGATCGGAGCTACGGTTGTGGAGCGAAAGCGGTATTCGAATTTCAGGACAATAGTGCTGTCGTGGTTAGCGTTCGCGGGCACGTTTTGTCTAATCGTTGGAATACCGATTTTTTGGCCAAGTTTGCGCGGTGCTGCCAAGAATGATGCTGAAATTGCCGTGGTCTCAATGTCAGGCGGCGCGATGATCACGGGTGTATTCGTTGGATTGGCTGTACTCGAATACGTTGAGCGTCGATTGGGACCAGGGAGTGAAGCGGTAAAACGTGATCTGGCAAGAAGCGGTTGCCTGTTTGTTGTGTTCCCATCAGCATTCGTTGCGTTTTTTTGTACATGTGCGCCGCTCGGGATTCTCGCCGGAGCGGAGAGCAGCGTACGGCCGGTCAAAAATAACTGGTCCAATGAAATCATGATCGTCGCGTGGATAATCGGGTTGCTGTCGGCGATTAGGGTGGCCATCGCAAAGCGCAAAGCACGCAGTGAAAATCAAGTAGAGCAGCCTCCGTCCGAAAAGACACACGTAGAATTGAAACCAAAATGACCACCACTTACCGCGACTACACCTTCCTTGGGGCGACCCAGAGCCTTTGTCCGGAGTGCCTCACGTTGCTGCCGGCCAAGATTGTCGAGCGTGGCGGGCGGGTCTACTTCCGCAAGCGTTGCCCGACGCATGGCGAGCGTGAGGATTTTGTCTGCAGCGACGTGCGCTGGTTCGATCAGACGGATTACAGCTTGCCTGGAAAAGTGCCGGTTTCGTTTGGCGTGGAGCCTGATCGTGGTTGCCCCTACGACTGCGGACTGTGCACCGAGCACGAGCAACACACGTGCATTGGGCTGCTAGAGATCAACTCCGCCTGCAATCTGGAATGCCCGATGTGCTTTGCAGCGAGCGGGCCAGGAGGTGAGCATCTGTCGTTTGCCGACTGCCGTGCGGCGATCGATCGGTTGGTTGAAGTCGAGGGTCAGCCGGAGATTCTGCAACTCTCAGGCGGTGAGCCGACGATTCATCCCGACTTCTTCGAGATCTTCACGTATGCCTGCGCGCAGCCGATTGACATTGTGATGATCAACACCAACGGGATTCGCATCGCGCGCGATCGAACGTTTGTGGAGCAGTTGGCCGAGTGGAAGCATCGCGCGGAGATTTATCTGCAGTTTGACGGGTTCGAGGAGCAGGGTAGTGAGGTGCTACGCGGCGAGTCGCTAGTCGAGACGAAGCTGCGGGCGATCGAAGTGTTAGGCGAGTTCGGCATGCGCACGACGCTCGTCTGTACGGTGCAGCCCGGCGTTAACGACCACGAACTGGGCCGTATCGTGCAGTTCGGCACCGCGCGGCGTTGGATCACGGGCGTGAGTTTTCAGCCGGCCACGTACACGGGGCGGTACGTGCTGCCAGAACAGCTGGAACAGCGAGTCACGTTCCCCGATGTGATTCAAGGCATCGAAAAACAAACGGGCGGCGAGTGGCTGGAGTCGGATTTTTCGCCGCTCCCGTGCGCTCATCCGAATGGTCATACGCTGGCGTATGCGTATCGCAAGGAGAATGAGTTGCTACCGCTAGCGAGGTTTGTCGATCTGGAAAACCATCTCGATCTGCTGTCGGGACGGATCACTTTCAACCGACAGCGCGCAAAGGCGTTGATCGACGAATACCTCGCTCGTCAGCCGTGTGGCTTGGGCGGTTGCACGACGGACTCGGCAGGCGAGTTCTTCGCGCGGGCGCTAGAGGAATCTCTCGATCCGGAAGACGTGTTTCGCATCACCACGACTTCGTTCATGGACGCGTACAACTTTGATGTCCGCCAACTCATGAAGTCGTGCGTGCATCATCTACTGCCAAGCGGACACATCATTCCGTTCTCGGCCTACAACGTCCTGTACCGCGACGGGCACGTCGCGCTGCCGCGAATGAGAAATCAGTTGTCAGTAGTCAGTAGCCAGTAGTTGGGAACTGCCACCTGCTTCGCCTGGCTTCTGGCTACTGGCCACTGGCTACTAGTCCTGCCCATGAACCCACTCTACACGCTCACGATGATGTTCGCCGTCGGCACGGGGATTTACCTGAGCCGACGATCGCAGCAGGGTTTGCCGATTGCTCCGGGTGACAAACTGGCCATCGGGCTCGGTGCGTTCTGTGGGGCGATGATTGGGGCGAAGCTGCCGTTTGTGTTGGCGGACTGGAAGGGGATGCTGAGTGGTGCCGCCTGGTTTTCCGATGGCAAGACGATCCTTTGCGGTCTGGTGGGCGGCTACTTCGGAGTGGAAGTTGCCAAATGGGTGTGCGATATTCGCATCAAGACCGGCGATTCGTTCGCGGTGCCAGTCGCCGCATCAGTGGGCATCGGTAGGTTGGCTTGTTTCATCGGCGGATGTTGTTACGGAACGCCGACCAGTGTGCCGTGGGGAGTCGTCTTTCCAGCGGTCGATTCACAACCGCGCCATCCGACACAACTCTACGAGGCAGCGTTCCACCTGCTGTGTGCGCTGGTCCTCCATCAACTGCGCCGGCGAAACTTATTCCGTGGCCAGTTGGTGAAGTTGTACATTCTGGCGTATCTGGTCTATCGCTTCCTGAGCGAATTCGTGCGGCCTGAGGCTCGTCTGTGGCAGGGGCTGACAGGCTATCAATGGGCGTCGCTAGCATTGATGCCGCTGTTTGCTTGGCTTTGGTATCGCGATCGCAACATGACGCATGGCGATCGAAATTGACATGCGCAGTCGACGCTCGATAGAATCACAGTCCCCACCGGAGATATGCACGTCTCCGTTTTCCCACCCAAGCAGTGTCTTCCGATGAAGCCGTCCGAAGACGTCTCGCCACACTAGGAGGTGCCTCGATGCGAAGATCGCATGTTCATGGTTTTACCCTGGTAGAGTTGTTGGTCGTGATCGCCATTATCGGTGTGCTCGTTGCAATGCTGTTGCCAGCGGTGCAGGCGGCCCGAGAAGCAGCGCGGCGGAACTCGTGCGCGAACAATCTCAAGCAGATCGGCCTGGCAGTGCAAATGCATCACGATACTCGGAAGCAGTATCCTACCGGGCGGTTTGCTCAAGAACAGCAAGGGCCTTCGTGGGCGTTCTTGCTCTTGCGGGAGTTGGAACAGAATGTGATCTATGAGTCGTACGACAATTCCGTGCCTGTTTACGATGATGCAAACTCCAACGCGATGCGCACTCCGGTGGAGACGTTTGTGTGCCCAAGCCGTCGCGCTCCTGCGGCGGATCGAGACTTCGACAACAACGACATGCCCCCGATCGTGCCTGCTGCGGCTGCTGGAGGTGATTATGCGGCCAACGCGGGACTTCACTATCGTTTCGGATCGTCGGACAACCCGCTGGGGAACGAAGACCCGGCACAGGTCGCGGGACCCATCCATACCCGTTCGCGGGTGCAGGATCGTCAGGTGACGGACGGGCTCTCGCAGACGATCGTGATCGGCGAAAAGCACATTCCCGTCGAATTTGACGAGCAGGTCGATCCCGAGCAGGAGCATCAAGAGGCGGGCGACACGGCCTACTTCGCGGGAGACCTACCGGCGACGATCTTCGCGGGCACTGAAAATGGTATCGCGACCGGGCGGCAAGACACCTCGAACCAAAAGTTCGGCAGCGAGCACAGCCAGATCGTCCAATTCCTGTTTCTGGACGGGCACGTCACGGGCTTGAGCACAGACATCGAAACTCAAACGCTGCAATGGCTGTCGACCATCGGCGACGGGCAGGTGATCGATTCGGCACAGCTGTAAGTTGTGCTACTCGAACAGCGAAGGTTCGTCGTCTGCGGGAGTGCCGTTCTCCGCGACGTCGTCAAACAGCGACTTCATCAGGTCCGCCGGCGGTGATGCGCCCAGGTGCTCGAAGCCCTTGGCGGTGAGTTTGCGGCCACGCGGTGTGCGAACGAGGAGCTCGGCGCGCAGCAGAAAAGGCTCCACTTCGTCGGTGAGTGTGTCCGTGGCGGTGTTTAGCGTATGGGCGACCGCCTCAACGCCCACCGGGCCGCCTTGGAAGACGCGGAGGATGGTATCCAGATACTTGCGATCTTGGCCGTCGGGGCCCAGGTCGTCGACGTCGCTCATTTTGAGCGCGTCGCAGGCGACTTGTAGGGTGATTTTGCCGTTAGCCTTGGTCGTGGCATAATCGCGCACCCACTTGAGCCGGTTGTTGGCGATCCGTGGCGTCCCACGGCTGCAGTCGGCGATCCGCACGGCCGCGTCGTCGTCAATGTCAACGCGGAGCTTGGCCGCGTTGCGGGTGATGATCTCAGTCAGTTCCGCGATCTCGTAGAACTCCAGATGTTCGCGGACTTGGAAGCGATCGCGTAGTGGGCTGGATAGCAGGCCGGTCCGCGTGGTCGCGCCGATAATGGTGAACGGCTTGAGCGTCATGTTCAGCGTGCGCGCGCTGACCCCTTCGCCGATCGTAATGTCGACGCGGAAGTCTTCCATCGCCGGATAGAGAAACTCTTCGACCGCCTTGGGCAGGCGGTGGATCTCGTCGATGAACAGTACCGAGCCCGGCTGCGCTTGGGTCAGCAGCGGCAACAGGTCTTTAGGCGCCGCGAGCGTCGCGCCGCTGGCGGTTTGCAACGGCACGTCGAGCGCGCGCGGAATGCAATTGGCAAACGTCGTCTTGCCCAAACCGGGAGGACCATCGAGCAGGATGTGCCCCAGCGGTTCCTGACGAATCTGCGCGGCTTGCACAGCAATCATCAACCGCTCGTAGACCTTTCGCTGGCCGATCATGTCCTCCATTCGCTGAGGACGCAGCACGTTGTCTTCTTCTGGCGACAGGACTTGGGCGGACGACGCCGAGACAGGCGGCGCGACGTCATTGGCAGAAAGTATCGGCTCGCGAGACATCGGCAGAATGCGGGCTGGAGATTTCGGAATACGGAATGGAACGGCGCACTAACTGCGATCCCATGGATCGCCGGAACGCTTAACCTAGTGCTGAACGCATGTACGCCAGTGCCGCCACTATATCAGATCGGCGGAAATCACGAAAACCATGAATTTCCGCGGTTTGGGGTGTGATGGGGGCTACGGTAAACTGTTGGGCAAATCGTCGGATCCGCGATCTTCTTGGCATGACCATGAATTGGCAAAGCTATCTGCGAACACGCACGCGTCAGCCCGAATTCCTATGGCGGATGGTGATTTGGATGTTGGCTGCGGGAATCGGCGTGGGATACGTCGCGGAAAAGGTCTATCAGCCGACTCGAACCGAACAACTCACCGAGAGCAAAGAGCGACCGGGGGAACAATTGGAGAAGCTAGCAGGTGAGCAAGAGTGGTGGCAGCTGTGGTGGAAGATGCCGGGAGTGATCTATCATCACCCATCGGCAGGTGCAGTGACATTGGCCGCGCTTGCCGGAATTTCTTGGTTTGTGTTCTTGTGGCAGGCGATGCATGTTCCCTCGTGGCGGAGTCTGCAATTCTGGACAGCAGTCGCGGCAGTCCCGCTCGGCGTGCTGAGTATCTGGCCGACCCTATTTCTGAGCTATTGGTTCGAATATCGCTGGAACTTCAGCGAGAGCTTGGAACTGATTCCGGGACTTCGCTACTTTATCCTCAGCGTCGGACTGCGCGAGGAGTTATCGAAGCTGTTGTGCTTGTTGCCGCTGATGCCAGTCCTACTGCGACTTCGCAGCGAACTGACGGCACTCGTCGTGTCGGGGTGTGTTGGTTTGGGGTTTGCCTTCGAAGAGAATATTGGCTACTTCGGCAGAAGCGGTGGGACGGACAGCTTGGGTCGGTTTCTGACAGCCAATCCAATGCACATCACTCTAACCGGCGTTGCTGGCTTGATGCTCTACCGCGTATTTCGCAATCCCAGCGGCTGGGGAGCCCATTCGGCAGGTGTCATTGGCGTGATCATTTTCGCGCACGGACTGTACGACGCGTTCATCGTGTTGCCGGCGCTGGCGGATTATTCGTTATTCGGAATGATCATCTTCGCCTTGATGGTCTATCAGTTCTTCCGCGAGTTGCGCGACATGCGTAACCGACGGGGCGAGATGATCAGCCTGTCGGCGACGTTTCTGTTCGGTGTCTGCCTGCTCGTGTCGGCCTCATTCGTGTATCTGAGTGCGAATTTGGGCATCTCGGTCGCTTTCAACACGCTCGCTCAAAGCGTGCTGGGGCAGGCCGTGATGGTCTACCTCTTCCTGCGCGAAATGCCCGAGTCGATGGTGACGGTATAGCAAAACACCGAGCCGCGACTGTAAGGGAGCGACCGAGTGCATCGTGTTTCGTGTGACTCCGCGCTTCCGCGACAAAGGTACGCCGGCGGAATCGCAGAGGCCCCACCGCCGTGGAAACACTTGGACGACTCCCTCACGGTCGCGGCTCGGTTTTGGATGGCGAACTATCGTGGCGCTTGCTCTAACGAATCTCGTCCAAGAACGTGATCATTTCGTCGGTGCACCGCTGGGGCAGCGGAGCGTTGTGGGTGAGCCCTTCGTTTTGGAGGAATTTCTTCTCCTTGGTGGGGGCAGCGTCGAAGAGCTTGCGTCCTTGTGCGATCGGCACCACCTCGTCGTCGGTGCCATGCATTTGCAGCAGCGGCCCATCGTAGGCTTTGATTCGCTGGGCGGAAGGAAATTGGTTGCGCATAATCAAGCGCACGGGCAGCCAGGGGAACTTTCCCGCTGCGACTTCGGCCATATTCGCGAAGGTGTTTTGCAAGATGAGTGCCTTGGCACCTTGTTGCTCCGCGACGGCCACCGCCACCCCACCACCCAGCGAGCGTCCGATCAGCACGATGTCTTCCGTGTCGATCCCCACCTCGTCAGCCAGCCAGCGTTGTGCGGCGAGCCCGTCCAATATTACTCCGGCTTCGTGAGGTGACCCTTCACTCTTGCCGTAGCCGCGATAGTCGAACACGAAGACCGCCGCTTGTAGTCGCTCGCGCAAATGAGCCATCGCCCCGCCGTTCTGCGCGACATCCTCTGCGTTGCCGTGGAAATACACAATTGCG
>JANQQA010000212.1 GCA_028285205.1 Bythopirellula sp.
TCAAAGCGGAAGACTCGGAATCTCCGGCTGCGATCAAGGAAGCTGCGCAAGAATAACGCAACGGATTTCGTACCGCGCGGCGCGATTAAACGGACTTGCCGGGCCTAGTTTGGCGCGGAGAGATCAACGTTTGCGGCAACGTTGTTGTCGGCATTTCCATTGTGGCGGACGTGGGAGTCCTCCACTGCCGCAGCGACACACAGTCCCCACGCGCCCAGGAAGAGCAACAGCTCTCCGAGCACGAAAATATCTTGCCTCTCCTTGAGCATTCGATTTAGGAACATGTCGCCGTTGGTGCCCGCAACACGAGCGACCTGCCGATGGCGTAGAAACTGGTCTGCGAGCCTGGACGCGCGTCCAGGCCAAGTCCTAAATAGAGCGTACTTTTGCTTGCCTGACAACAGGGTAGCAAGGTGCCGGCTTTGCCTATCCGGCAAAGTGCCACCGGTGGACTCCACTACAGCGCGCAGCCAGCGTAGCCCTCCGTGTGCGGCTCAAACAGCGAAACCGTGCGCGATAGCCAGATTTTCGGCTCTGCTTTCGCTTCCGCAGTGAGTACTGGGCGAATCACAAACGCCTGCAGTGGGGGACCAGGAATACCCGAGAGGACTACCACAACACCAGTTTGGATGCTAGGATTCTAGATTCCAGCCTGCTCGGAGGAGCAGCTACTGGTGCGGCCGGAACGACAACTCGGTCGAATCAGGGCGATTAGCTCAGTTGGTTAGAGCACTAGCTCGACAAGCTAGGGGTCATAGGTTCGAATCCTATATCGCCCACTCTGTTGCTAGCAGCAATCGTTGCTGCGGCGAATGTCCCTATGCGAAGCGTTTTAGAATTGTGAGGTCACTATTGGGTACAAAGAAATCAGGCAAAGGTCGTCGTAAGCTCGGGCGAAAGAAGCGACGTATGCGTGCGAAGATCCGCCATCGCAAGAAATAGCGACTCCGACGGCCAGCGGCACCTAGCCCTTCAGTCCCGTCGTCGAGATCCCTCTCACGAATGTCCGCTGTGCTACGAAAAACAGCAGGACGATTGGTAACGTGAACAGCACCGCCGCCGCCAACAGCAGATGCATCTCGCTGGAATGGGCACTCACGAACTGCTCCAGGCCGTAGGCGAGCGGAAATTTATCGGGATCATTCAAATACAACAGCGGTCCGCCGTAGTCATTCCACGTAGCGACGAATTCCAGCAGCGCCACGGTTGCCAACGCAGGCCGGGCGAGCGGTAGCATCACTCGCCACAACACGCCCATCTCTCCGCACCCATCGACGCGGGCCGCGTCGACCATCTCCTGTGGCACGGTCAAAAAAAACTGCCGCAATAGAAAAACGTAAAACGCTTCCGCGAAGAACTTGGGCAAGATCAGCGCCCCGAGCGAATCGTAGAGCCCCAGTTCGCGAATGATCAGGAACCGAGGCACCATCGTCACTTGCCAGGGCAGTAGCATTGTCGCGATCAGCACGGCGAACATCCAATCCCGCCCCGGCCAATGCAACCGCGTGAAACCATAGGCCACCAGCGAACACGAAAATAGCGTCCCCACAACGCTCCCGATACAGAGCAGTAACGAGTTTGCCAGGTACCGCGCGAACGGAATGGCGGTCACCGCTTCGCGATAGTTCTCCCATCGAAACGGAGACGGCCACCAGCCGTACGGTGTTGAGGCGATTTGCTGTGGAGTCTTCAGCGAAGTGAGCACCATCCAAACCAGCGGCAAGATCATCAGGGCCGTAGCCAGCAGTAACCACAAGTGAGACGTGCGCCGCGCGGAGCTATTTGCCCTCATCGCTCACCTCCCGCAGCCGCGCTCGTGTGAAATCAGCAGCCTTCCGCAACTCTTCTTCCGGATCGGCACCACGATACAGTACGGCCTGCGCTGCCTGATTCACTTGGTTGTAGTACGATGATGCAACGGGCAACGCGGGCACCGGCATTTGATTGGGGCTCGCAGCGAGTCGCACAAACTCTTCGAGCAACGGCTGCTCTCGTAGTGCTTGCTGATAGGCGGGCTGATCGACGACCTGGTGCGCGACCGGTATCCAGCCACCTGCCGCGCACGCTTCGGCGGCGACCGAGGCGTTGTCTGCAAAGCCGATCCAGAACTTCATAAACTCCCAAGCCCCCCGCTTCTGCTTGGCTTGCTTGGGCACGACAAAGAAATTGCCGTTTACCCACCCCGCATCTGTGCGACCACCGGGAGGCGCCGGCAACGGTGTGACAATGAACTCGTCGACTCGCTCACCATTGCTGGAGGCTGCCGCCTCGGCGATGTCTCGCACGCGCCACTGCCCGTCCATCATGACTGCGTAACGTCGATCTGCCAGCAGCGGAAACGAGGAACCGGTGAGTGCTTGTTCTCCGGACCGAAACGCTGCTACTTCGCTTGGTCCATACCGACGGCTGTAGCCAGCCATCCATTCCAGCGCAGCCAACACAGGCGGCTCGTCGGCCGTGACCATTTCGTCCGGCGTTTTGGCCGCAAGATCGGCAAAACTCCCGCCAAACACCACTCCCCACGCCCACAGCCGGCGCGGATCGGGCAAATAGCCCATGCGACGCCGACCGCTCGCACCGTCGGCGGGAGCAATCGTCTCGGCGATGCGATCGAGATCCGCGATCGTTTTAGGCAGCGGCAGGTCGTGTTCGTCAAGCAGCGTCTTGTTGCAGTACAAAGCGCGTATATCCAGTCCGTTGCACAACGCGAATAGTTGCTCGTCATACGTTCCAAGTTTACGTGCCGCCGGAAATACCCAATCGGCCAGACGCGACAGTTCTTCCTCGGTCGCCAGTTCGTCCAAGGGAGTCAGCACGCCGCGTTGCGCCCAGTCACCGACGACGGGATCGTCGTGGTTCATGAGATCCGGCGGATCGCCTCCGGCGACGCTCAAGAAAAACTTCAGATCGAGATTCGACCCGGGTAGTGCGATCGGGCGGACCACGAATTCCTCTTGCGACGCGTTGAAGCGTGCCACGATGTCCTCGACGACCGTTCGATCTCGCCCACCCCAGAAGTGCCAGAAGACGACTTTATCGCGTCCTTCAAACTCACCAGTTTCGCCGGTGGGCTCGCATCCCGGCAACAGCAGGATTGAAACTGCAAGCGATGCGATGAGGTGCCAGCTGCGTTTCATCATTCGGTCATTCGTCATTCGTCATCCCTACACATGGACCCAATGGCGAGACGTACGAAACAGCCAAACCGTCACCAGCATCACCACCAAGAACAACACCCACGCCATCGCAGAAGCGTATCCCATGTCGAGGTCTTTGAACGCGCTGAGGAACAGATGCAGGGATAACGTAAGCGTCGAACCGGCCGGATCGCCCTGCCCGTCACTGACGATGTAGATCTGTGTGAATGCCTGTACGGACTGAATCAGCCCCATCACGACGTTGAAGAAGATCACCGGCGTGAGCATCGGCAGCGTGACATGAAAGAACTGTCGCAGTCGTCCGGCACCGTCCAACTCCGCCGCCTCGTAAAGTTGTTCGGGAATATCCGCGATAGCGGCCAAATAGATGACCAGCAGATTGCCCACGCCCCACAGACTCATCAGCAGCAGGCCGTCCTTCGAGCCAAAGATTCGCCCGCCGTGATCCTCAGGCCACGCGCTTGGCAAGGCGGCGGCACTTGTGCTTTGAAACCAGCCCTGCGGCGGCACATTGACGGTTTCTAGTGCCGCGTTGACTAACCCTTGCTGCGGATCAAGTAGCCAGATCCACAGTACCGCGGCGGCGACCGTCGGTACAACCGACGGCAAATAGCACAGCGTGCGGTAGACCGCTCGACCACGCACTTCCCACGAGAGCATGACCGCAAGCGCAACACCAAACACCACCGAGAGCAACACACTGCCAATGGCGAAGTACGCGGTGTTGGTCAATGCCTGCGCGAACGTCCCGCCCTCGACCAATTCTGACAGCAAACGGCGGTAGTTCCTGAGTCCTACCCATTGCGGCTCACTCAACAAATCGTAGCTACAGAAACTCCAATACAGCGCTGCCAAAAACGGATAGACCGTCAACACCAAAAAGCCAGTCAGCCATGGGCTGACCATCAGCAATCCGGTAATCAATCGGCGGCGGTGCATTTGTGAACTCGAAACAGGCGAAGCAAGAGCGATCATCTTACCTACCCGTTGTCACTTATCACCAGCCGTACTTCGCGTAGCGGCTGCCGAGCAATCCGCATTCCGCATTTTGCAGCCGCGATTTAAACTCTCATTATGGAGCGCATCACTACCAAGTCGGCCCAAATTGAGTTTCAGGCAGTCCGCGACGAGGCGGGCGTTCCCCATGTGGAAACCGACGATTGGCGTGGAGCCATTTATGCTCTCGGATTTCTGCACGCCCTTGATCGCCCGACGCAGATCTTTTTTTCTCGTGTCGTGGCACGCGGGGAAGCGGCTGCTCAAATCGCGAATAAGCCCGAGCTCGTCGAAACCGACCGGTTCTTTCGCCGCGCGGGGCTGCACCTACGCCTCGAGCAAGAAGTCGAAGCCTTGCCTCCCCATGCACGCGAGCAACTCGACTGGTATTGCGAAGGCGTGAACGACGGCCTGCAGGAAAGTGGCCGGTCGCTGCCAATGTGGTTCACCGGATTTCGGCCGCGCCCCTGGAACCCTGCCTCCGTGCTGGCCATCGGCAATCTGTTGAGTTTTGCTGGGCTGGCCATCAATGCTCAAGAAAACGAACGGCTGCTCCTGGAATTGATTCAAGCTGGCGTGCGACCGGAGCTATTGAGAGAACTCATGTCGCCCTACCTTGACGGAGTCGACTTCGAGCCGTTGATGGACATTCACATAGAACGCCGCCTCTCTGACGAGGCGTTAGAGATGTTGGCCGATCTACCTCGCTTGGCGGGCAGTAATGCATGGGCCGTGGCACCTCGGCGCACACAGTCGGGTCATGCGATCCTCGCTGCCGATCCCCACTTGGAAGTTAATCGATTGCCGTCGATCTGGTACGAAGTCGCGTTGCATTGGGGTAACGAAAACTACGTGATGGGTGCCACCCTCCCCGGATGCCCGTTGGTGGCGGTCGGACGCACGCGCGATCTTGCCTGGGGTGTCACCTACCTCGACGCAGACACCAGCGACTACTTCGTCGAGGACTGCCGGCCCAGCGAAGGCGGCAGCTGGCAATATCGGCGTGGCCAGCAGTGGCAAGACTTTGAAATCCGCGAAGAAGTTATCGAACGCAAGGGCACCTCGTCCGAGACGATGCGCGTGTTCAAAAATGAGCAGGGCACGCTCCGTTGGGACCTCAGCGACCAGCAGCCGGGAAAATATCTCTCCGCCAAGTGGATTGGCAGTCACACTGGCGCTGGACAGTCCATTGGCTGTTGGCTTGATGTGCTGCAATCTCGCAGCGTGGAACAGGCGATGGCCATCGTGCGCGAGAATCCACACCCAACGCTGGTCTGGGTGTTCGCCGATGCGGCGGGCCACATTGGTCGGCAGGCGAGTGGCTGGCTGCCAAAACGTAACGAAGGTCAAGCGGGTCTTACGCCCGCGCTCGCGTGGGACGAAGCGAACCACTGGCTAGGCCGACTTGATAGCGAGCATCTGCCCGCGCTGTTCGACCCTCCGGAAGGCTACCTGGCGAGTGCGAACGAAAACCTCGACCGCTTCGGCGAGTGTCTGCTTCACGGTCATGCGCTGCCCGAGTACCGCAAACTTCGAATTGTCGAGCGTTTGCACGAGCTGAATGCCGCCACCATCGAGGACATGCAGCAGCTGCAGTACGACGTCTACAGTACGCAGGCTCGCAAACTGCTGCCTATTTTTCTGCCAAATGTGCCGGAAGGCGAGTTCAAAGAGCTGCTCACCGATTGGGACTTGCGCTACAACCCGGAGAGTATCGCCGCGACGGCCTTTCAACATCTCTATCGCCACGTGGTATTGGAGATCTTCGGTCACGAAGAGGGCATCGGCTGGCGGCGCATGTTTTTTCTCTGCACGCGAATGGGTTACTCCACGATGATCCTTACCGCGATCGACAACATGCTGATCAGGCAAGACTCACTGTGGTGGGAGCGACGCGACAAGGGCGAACTGATTCGTATCGCGGCCGATCGCGCAGCCGCGGAGCCGCGCGTTCCGTGGGGCGAGGCGAATTCATTTCACTTCGCCAATCGTTTTTTCGAAAACAGCCGCGTGGGACGCTTGCTGGGGTTTCACTCCGAGCGAAAAGCGATGCCTGGCTGCCAGGCGACACCGTTTCAAGGACATCTGCTCGCCACCGCCACGCGTGAATCCAGCTTCGCTCCCAGCTATCACCTGGTCACCGACATGGGCAACCACGAAGCTTGGACAAATCTGCCCGGCGGTCCGAACGAAAGTCGTTTCTCCAAGTGGTACCGCACCGATATCGACCGCTGGCTTAACGGCGAGTACAAACGGCTCCTCCCTCGTGTGACAGACGACGAGTAAGGTCCACCCGAATTGGATCAGTAAGCTTGATAGGCTTTCGTTGGTCCCTGTGCTTCTCGTGGCCAAGTTTCTTGGGGCACCCGCAAGTTGCCAGACGCAAGTGCTTCTGAGAAACTGAGAGATATGACGCTCACGCCCACCTCACCAATCGATGCGAATCACGCACTTATCGCCGCTGCCTACGATCCTGAGATGGTTCGCCAGGTCGGCCAACGCCTGATTGATTTGCTCAGCGATCACCTGCAAGTCGTCTCGGATGCTGAAGGACCAGTGCTAAATTGGCGCGATCCGACTGACAACATCGAGGCAGCACGCGCGCAGCTCGACGCAGGCGAGGTGACTAGTCCGCACGAGGCCGACCAACTCATCACTCGTGTCGAGGAATTACTCCGCCAAACTCTCAGCCGTGGCCAGAATCTACACCATCCGCACTACGTCGGTCATCAAGTGCCTGCGTCGTTGCCGTTGGCGGGGTTGTTCGACGCGGTGACGACTATCACGAACCAGGTGATGGCAATTTACGAAATGGGGCCCTGGGCCACAGCCGTCGAACGCGCCGTCGTGCAGCGCTTGGGCGAGACCATCGGCTTTCCATCAGGTGAGTTCACCGGATTGGTGACTTCAGGCGGGTCACTAGCGAATCTGACCGCCTTGCTGACCGCACGCAATGTCACGCTCGGCGAGAGTTGGGAGCGCGGACTCATGTCGTCCGATCCTGCGCCGGTGTTGGTGACGCACGCCGAAGCCCATTACTGCGTGACCCGCTCTGCCGGCATCCTCGGCCTAGGCACCAACAATATCGTCCGTGTCCCGCTCGACGAACGGCGACGTATGGACGTTGGGCAGCTCGATGCGATTCTTACCGACCTGCGATCAAGAAACGTGCCAATCGTCGCGGTCTCCGCCGCCGCCTGTGCGACACCGGTGGGGGCGTTCGACCCTCTGGTCGACGTCGCCGACGTCTGCCGCCGTCACGAAGTCTGGCTGCATGTCGACGCCGCGCACGGCGGTGCGGCCTGCTTCAGCGCAAAGCACCGCCACCTTGTCGAAGGGCTGCAGCTCGCCGATAGCGTGGTCTGCGACGCCCACAAAATGATGTTCATGCCAGCGCTGTGTGCGCTGGTGTTCTACCGAAATCCCGAGCACCGCTACGCAGCGTTTCAGCAAACGGCACCGTATCTCTTTGATCCCTCGGCGCCGGGAATGGCGGTCTACGACAACGGTATCAGCAACGTCGAATGCACCAAGCGCGCCGCCGCGATGGGTCTATGGGGCGTATGGTCGGTGTTCGGCAGCCAACTGTTTGAGGCGCTGGTTGACTCGACGTTCGAACTGAGCCAGCGGTTCTACGAACTGCTCGGTGAGGAGCACGATTTCGTACCGTATTGTCCGCCCGAGTGCAACATCCTCGTGTTTCAATACTTGCCAGCGGAGATCCGCGACCGATCGGCTGCAGACGTCGACGAGTTCCAGCTTCGCCTGCGGCGTGAAGTTATTCAATCCGGCGATTTCTACCTGGTACAGACCCGCATCGACGGTCGCAGCTACCTGCGCACCACAATCATTAACCCGCTCACCACGATGGAACAACTCCAGCAGTTGCTTGCGTGCCTGCGTACTCACGGACAGCGAATACTCCAGGAAAGCTGAAAGTTATGCCTCAAATCTCGTTTCGCGCAATCGCCCTGTTTCTGACGCTCTGCTTGGTTCCTCCCGGCGCTGCTGGCGATGATTTCCTTGACTCGCTCGAATCTCAGTTTGCCACCAATGCGAAGGATGGCACCAAAATCCACTACAAGGCGACCGGCGATGGGCCGCTTGTGGTCTTTATCCACGGCTTCCCTGACTTCTGGTACAGCTGGGTGCATCAGATGGAACGGTTGTCGAAGTCGCATCGCTGTGTCGCGATGGATCTGCGCGGCTACAACAAGAGCGACAAACCCAAGGGCATCGAGAACTACGATATGCCGCTGCTGATTGGTGATCTACTCGCGGTGATCGCAGCGTGCGGTGAGGAAAAGGCGATCGTTGTCGGTCACGACTGGGGCGGAGCCATCGCTTGGGCAGCGGCAATAAATGCCCCGGAGCAAGTTGATAAGCTCATCGTCTGCAATCTGCCCCATCCGCGAGGCCTAAAACGCGAGCTACTCATCAACGACGAGCATCGTGCAAACACGCAGTATGCGCGCGACATCCAAGCTCCCGATTATCATAAGAACGTAACGCCCGAGTTGGTGGTCGCGCTGTTGAAGTCGCTGACCAACGATCCGTGGTCCGCAGAAAAGACACAAAGGTACCTGGAAGCGTACCGCAACTCCGACTTCGAGGCGATGATTAGCTACTACCGCCAGAACTATACGGCTGAGCTAGAAGACAAGGCACCATTGCCTTATCAGGACGACAGCGAGCTAGTCAGAGTGCAAGCACCCGTGTTGATGATCCACGGCTTAAAAGACAGAGCCCTGCACCACCACGCGCTCAACAATACCTGGGAGTGGGTACAAAAAGACCTAACGATCGTCACGCTGCCCAACGCGGGCCACTGGGTCCATCACGACGAAGCCGAAGTTGTGTCATCGACTATGGAAGATTGGCTTCGCCGGCAGAGATAACTTCGCATCATGAGATTCTGGACGCCGTCTCTTCGAACGCGTCGGAGTCCTGCCCCGCGACGTCAATCGTCCCCATCACGCCACCTCTCTGGCTTGCATTCGCCCCATGCTCCCCGGTACTCGAGTCAGATCAGCAATCTCAGCGCGTTGACATATATATCAGTTTGATATATTATTGCAGTATGGCCGCCAAAAAAAAGACTCAATTCGCCATCCTCGGGCTCCTCAGCTGGAAGCCCATGTCGGGGTACGACGTGAAGAAGCTCGTCGATGTGGGCCTGTCGCACTTTTGGAATGAGAACTATGGGCAGATCTATCCCACGCTCGACAGACTCGTCGCGGACGGCCTCGCCACGAAGAAATCAGACCACGCTAGTGGGAAACGCCGGCGATTCGTCTATACGATCACACGCAAGGGCAAAAAAGCGTTTCGCACCTGGATCGAGGCGCCCACTGATGCACCCATCGTGCGAAATGAGCTGCAACTCAAGTTCTTTCTGAGCAGTGGATTGCCCGCGATCGACAGCGTGCGCTTAATCAAGCAGCATCAGGGGGCGCAGCGGGCGGCGCTCGCAGAATATCGCCATTCCGAAGCCGTGTTGCGCGAGGCGTTGCAGAACGACGCAGTTTCTGACGAGTTGGACGAACTGATGACGATGACGGGTACGGATTCACAGTCACGGAAAAAGCAGCTCAACACATTTTATTTGACTCTGCGCCACGGGATCCACATCATCGAGGCGCGGCTCGCTTGGTGCGAAGAGGCCATCACAAGTCTGGGGGCAGACTTGGCCAACACCGAAACCTAAAACGGCGGAAAGCGGGATCTCGTACCAGAATCACATATCTGGGTGAAGGGAATTTTCCAACTAACAATGACCACCAAGTTGCGCGCCCTTATCGACATCGTCAGTGTTGTCCTAATTGGGATCGTGACCATTCTGTGCGGCGTGAGTATTTTCGGCAAAGGTCTCGTGGCATCGATTGGTAGCATTTGGGCAGCCAACGCATTGATGCTCATGGCTATCTTCTTCGGACTGCAACGTCGCGGCCGGACGCCAGCTGATCTAGGCCTTCGTATCGCACAATCAAATGCAACAACAATTGCCAAGATCGTATTACAGTCGCTGCCAGTTTTCCTTGCCGCGATTCTCGCGTTCGCCGTTGGAGCGATCTTCATGGCGAATCTAGTCGGCATGCCAGAACCAGCGGACATGAGCAAGTACGACTACCTGCGCGGCAATTTGTCGATGACGATCCTTGCATTGTGCTCGGCTTATTTCATATCGTCGTTCGCCGAGGAGGTCATCTATCGCGGGTTTCTGCTCAATCGCCTCGCTGTGCTCGGTGGTAGCAATAGGCTGGCAACTTGCGGCGCCGTAATCGTTAGCGCGCTGGTCTTCGGCGCCGTCCACTCCGATTGGGGAATCACCGGCATGGTCCAAGCGAGTTGTATGGGCCTGGCATTGGGCGTTTCGTATCTGGTTGTGAAACGCAATCTCTGGGTAACTATCCTTGCCCACGCCTACATGGATACGATTCTCATTGTGCAAATGTATTTAGCTGGGACGTAGGTGGCCAGGCAGATTGGCCACTGCTAGGATTTCCATGAAAAGACTGATCCACCAACTGAGCACTCATATCGTTGCTCTCTCGATCGTACTTTTCGTTCTGCTTGCAATTGCGCGGTCTGAAGAAAGCCTCGCGCAGCCAAACGTCGTTCTTGTCTTCATCGACGACATGGGCTGGGCAGACCTGTCGTGTTTCGGGAACCGTGATGCCCGCACACCGAACATTGATCGGCTAGCTGCCGAAGGTATCGCGTTTGAGCAGTTCTATGTGAACTCTCCGATATGCTCGCCATCGCGCGTCGCGATCTCGACGGGGACTTATCCGCAGCGTTGGAGAATCACTTCGTACTTGGCAAACCGTCAGGCCAACGAAAGACGCGGCATGGCTCAATGGCTTGATCCCAGCGCACCCATGCTCGCCCGCAGTCTGCGCGAGGCGGGATACGCGACCGGTCACTTCGGCAAGTGGCACATGGGAGGTCAGCGCGACGTGACCGACGCGCCGCCGATCAGTGACTACGGGTTTGACGAGTCATTGACCAATTTCGAGGGTCTCGGCGCCAAGTTGCTACCGCTTACAAAGCAGCCTGACGGCAAGGTCGGCCGCATTTGGGCCGACGCGGAACGGCTCGGAAGACCAGTGACGTGGATGCAACGATCCAAGATAACCACGGGCTTTATCGACGCCGCGTTGCAATTCGTCGAGCACGCGCAGCAAGTAGGAAAGCCGTTCTACATCAACGTCTGTCCCGACGACGTGCATTCCCCGTTCTGGCCGCCAATCGACATGTGGGGAGATGGCAGCAAGCGACGTCTTTATCTGAGCGTTTTGGAATCGATGGACAAACAGCTCGGGAAACTGTTCGACCACATCAGCGAGGACCCAGCACTTCGTGCCAGCACTCTGATTGTGTTTTGCTCAGATAACGGACCCGAACAGGGCGCCGGCACCGCTGGAAAACTCAAAGGCTACAAAACACACCTGTACGAAGGCGGCGTCCGCTCCCCGCTGATCGTCTGGGGCCCCGGTCTCACTAACAAGTCGGCACGCGGAACACGCAACAAACAGTCCGTCTTCGCGGCGATTGATCTGGTGCCGTCGTTGATTCGCTTGTGTCGTGCCAAACGACCTGCGGACGCCGATTACGATGGCGAGGACCTGTTGGATACGCTTTTAGGTCGCGCAACGGACTCGCGCCAGCAGCCCATCTTCTTCAGTCGGCCCCCAGATCGAAAGAGTTTCTACGGCTTCAAGAATCTGCCTGATTTGGCTATCCGGCATGGCAAGTGGAAACTGCTGTGCGATTACGATGGCAGTCGACCTGAACTGTATGATCTAGCAGGTGATCCTGGCGAAACGCTGAACCTCGCGACGACAAACGCCGAGCTGACCAGCGATCTCGCCAGCAAGACGGTGTCGTGGTATCAATCAATGCCGAGGGTTTTGGGTAGGGATGATGATACCGTCAAGTAGTCGGATCGCGAGTCTTTTCATTGCCTCTCGCCTCTCCCGGAGGGAGTATTTGACCTCGCCTCGCGATTCATCGCTGGGCTATTGCCGCACGACTGCAGATCGCGAACTGCGCGCGAAAACACTGCATTCTCAAGCCGACGACGCACTTTGTACTCAGCCGCGCGTCGGGGGCCGTGTCACTTTCTTGCGAGCGCGCACGTCGTCTTGCCACTGCTGCGGCATGACCGACATGTTGCTGTCGTCCTCGTAGTGATCTTGGAGAGCGGAGAGTTTTCGTTTCATCTCAGCAACCAGCTTTGCTTGACTTGGGTCATTGTACAGGTTAGTGAGCTCGTCGGGGTCGGTTTCCAGATCGTAGAACTCCCATTCGTCGAAGTGATACAAATGCATCAACTTATAACGAGCAGTCCGAATTCCGTAGTGACGGGGGACCATGTGCACACTGGGGTATTCATAGTAGTGGTAGTAAATACTCTCGCGCCATGGGCTGCTGAGTTGATCTCCTCGCAGGAGCGGAACCATCGACTTGCCCTGGATGTCGCTGGGGATTTCAACGCCGGCCATCTCCAAGAAAGTGGGAGCGTAGTCGATGTTCTGGACCAACTCTGTATTTCGGGAACCAGCCTCCACGACGCCCGGCCATTTGATGATGAATGGCATCTTCAGGGATTCTTCGTACATCCAGCGCTTGTCGTACCAGCCGTGGTCGCCGATGTAGAAACCCTGATCCGAGCAGTAGATCACCACCGTGTTGTCCGTCAGATCTAACTCGTCGAGTGTCTTCATCAGACGTTCGACGCTTTCGTCGACCCCTCGCACACAACGCAGGTAGTTCTTGGCATACCGCTGAAACTTCCATCTCACGAGGTCCTTCCCCGTAAGGTTGGCCTTGTGAAATGCCTTGTCCTTCGGCGCGTAGGCGGTTCGCCAAGCGGCGATTTGCTCTGGCGTCATGCGTTTGAAGTTGCGCCAGGCCGTTCTGTCGAAGTCGCCTGGGAGCTGTTCTCCGTCGAAGCTCTCATCCAGATCCAAGAACAGATCGAAGTTGAGATGCATGTGGCGATCGATTTCCATTTCTTGATACTTCGCAGATGGGGTGTTGTCGTCCCATTTGTCGAACAGCGTTGCAGGTTCGGGGATCGTCACATCGTCGTACAGGTGCAGATGTCGTGTGGCGGGCATCCAGTTGCGATGTGGCGCCTTGTGTTGCACCATCATCATGAATGGCTGTTCTTGGTCGCGCCTGTTACGCAGAAAATCGACGGCCATGTCGGTGACCAAGTCGGTGCAATAGCCCTCTATCTGCTTTCGCCCTTCGGGCAGGATAAAGTCAGGATTGTAGTAGAGCCCCTGTCCAGGCAGGACGGCCCAATCGTCGAACCCTTGGGGTTTACCTTTCAAGTGCGATTTGCCGTAGATGGCTGTTTGGTAGCCCACCTTCTGCAACAGTTTTGGAAACGTCTGCTGATTCCAATCGAAGCTATCGCCATTGCTCATGAAGCCATTCTTGTGGCTGTGCTTGCCGGTCATAATGACGGCCCGACTAGGTCCGCAAATAGAATTTGTGCAGAAGCTCTTCTCCAAGAGCATGCCCTGCTGCGCCAGCCGATCAAGCGTTGGCGTCGGGTTGACCGACTTCAGCCAACCGTTGTACGCACCGATCGCGTGCGGAGCATGATCGTCGCTAAAGACGAACAAGATATTTGGTCGGTCGTCGGCGCTGCCCGTGCGCGCGAGGAATATGAACAAGAACAACAACGTCAGCAAAGCTTTCTTCATTGGTTGCACCTAGAAAAGGAGGGAATGCGTATCTTGTGGTCCATGAATTAGAACCGATTCCAAATGACAAGCCAAGTATTATTGAGCAGGGCGCGTACGAAGAGTTCTCGCCGAAAACGAAGTCTATCGACGCGGCAAGCGTTTCCGGCGGGAACGCGGGTCTATTCTCCGATCAGCGATCAAAAGAGCGATCGCAGGTAAGCCACGGCATTTCCAATCTCATCGATTGGTTGCCGCGAGCCGCGGCGCTCGATTGTCAGCCAGTCGCGGTAGCCGAACTCTTCGAGCAAGCCCATAAGCTCAGGGAAGTCGGCAGTGCCACGTCCGAGTTCGACCTCGACGGCTTGGCTGGTGGCGAGATCGTACACGCCGTCGGCCGCGTGCACGTGGGCGACCTGCCGTCCCGCCGCGTGGATGAACGCCGCGGGAGAATCGCCACGGGCAATAAGTTGCGCGGGATTCAAATCGAGCGACAGCGTCCCTTCCGGCAAGCTATCGACGAACGTGTCAAGCCGCTCTGCTGACGAAGGCGACTGCACGACCAGCCGAACGCCCAGTCGGTCACCGTAAACGGCTAAGCTCTGAATGGCATCGGCAAGAGCCGCACGGCCGTCCACGTCGCTGTCAGACGGTAGCGGTCCGAGGTTACCAATCAACAGCCTCGCATCCAATCTGGAGGCCAGCTGCATGGCTTCGCGCGTCGCCTCAATTCGTTCCTGCAAGTCCACCGGGTTGGAGTACCCTCGTCGCGTTGGAAACGCGATCGATCCAACCCGCAGATTCAGATCATTCAGGATTTTCCGCAGCTGCCGGGTGCCGGTTTCGGATAACTCCGCCAGACGGAGTTCGTTACGGGCGTCGATTTGGACGCCATCGCACTCCAAACTGGCTGCGGTGTGCAATGCTTTCTTGACGGATTGCGCAAAGCATCTGGTTTGGGCAGCAATTTTGAAGCCGGTCAATCCCAACTCCCCTCGATTCTATATTGTTGGACGCTCAATCATGATTTCTGCCTGTTTCTGCTTGCTGATTCTAGCCTCTGTGGCTGACGCCGCTAGTGACGATCGGCACGTCGACGCGGTGGAGATCTATGCGTGCGATTTCAGCACCGACGTGAACTACGATAATTGGCCCGATGGCTGGAACCGGAAACGCGGGTCGCAGTGGCCGTTTTACGTCGGTGTGGCGCTGGAAGACGATGAGGAGGCGATTAAAGGACGCTGCCTTTCCGTTCATCTCAACGGGGGTAGCGCCTCGATCTCAAGTCCGGCGATCTCGGTCTCAGATAAGTTCAGCTACGTCCTGGAAGCAAAACTCAAAGCCGAGCAGCTGAAGCACAGCCGCGCTCAGGTGCGTGTCGATTTCTGTGACGAATCGACAGAACGACGCGTGCTCGAATCCTATTCCAGCGAATGGTTCCAAAACACGGATGGCTGGACGAAGATCCAGCTTGGGCCGCACAGCATCTCGGATCCCAACGTCCGCATAGCAAAAATCACCCTGTTGGTAGAGCGCGGCGACCATGTCGACCTGGACGGCAAGGTCTCGCTTGACGATGTCTGGTTCGCTCGTCAGCCACGTATGACGGTCACGACCAACAGCTCGTACAACGTCTACACCGACCAGCGCGATGTGATCGTGACCTGCGAACTCTCGGGCATTCTGGAGAAGGATCCCGATATCCACTTCAAGCTTCTCGACGCTAGCGATCAACGCATCGACGACAAGTCCATTCAGCTGCAGGGCCGACTCATCACCGAACGCGTCAGCAAGGCATCGGACATCGTGAACACGTCCAAGCCGCGCCTTCGGGGCTATGCGGGTAGCACGCAGTGGCACCCTCCGATTCAAGACTACGGATTCTATCGCGTCGAGGTTTCGATGCGGACCAAGCGGGGCACTCTGGAGCGAAGGCAGATTTCGCTTGCTGTCGTTCCGCCGATAAAGGAGAAAGCGCACGGCGAGTTTGGCTGGTCACTCGCGGGTGACGACAACCCGCTGTCTTTTGAACAACTCGAAGAGTTACTGCCACGAGTCGGCGTTAGTTGGATCAAGCTCCCAGTCTGGTACGGCGAGAGCGAGTCGGAGAAGGGGGAACAACTGGTTGTCTTTGCCGAACGATTGGCAGCAAAAGATGTCGAAGTCGTGGGAGTGATTGATCGCCCGCCGCTGGATTTGGATCTAGGACGACGGGTGACGGATGATATTACGATCGCCGATCTCCTCTCCTCAGAAGATCCGTCTGCCTGGTTACCATCGCTTGACGCGGTGCTGACGCGGCTGTCACTTCGGGTGCGATGGTGGCAGCTCGGCGTGGACCGCGACACCAGTTTTTCCGATTTTCACAATTTGGAGGACGAGATCGGCAAGCTGCGCTCGCAGCTGTTTCGATTTGGACAAGACGTGCGGTTGGGCATCGGTTGGCCCTGGCACGAAGCGTCTTCAAGTGATCAGCGTGCAACCTGGGACTTCCAGCAGTTCTCGGCGACGCCGGCACTGACGGGCGCGGAAATCGCGACCTATCTCAATCTGCCGGCCCGTCAGGGCGTGGCCCGTTGGGCGATGATCGAACCTCTGGCCCGATATGAGTACGACCTGGAAACACGTACGCGCGATCTGGTCGAGCAGATCCTCGCCGCGAAGACTCGCGGAGCGGATGGGATCTTCGTCGCGGCTCCGTTCGACGACCGTCGTGGCCTGATGACGGATACGGGCGCACCAGGGGATCTTCTGCTCCCGTGGCGCACGACGGCCTCGCTGCTCAGTGGCGCTGAGTTCCTCGGACAGATTCGGTTGCCCGGCCGCAGTGAAAACCACCTGTTCGAAACCGGGGATGGTGAAGTGGTGATGGTGCTTTGGAACCGTCATCCCACGCAGGAAGTGCTGTATCTGGGTGAGGATATTCGCGTCGTCGATGTATGGGGAAGATATACCAAGCCTGAGCAGGCCGAGCATCGCCAAGTCATCGAGGCGAATTCGCTGCCCAAGTTTATCGTTGGACTCGATCCCCGGGTGGCAAAGTGGCGAATGAAGGCGAGGTTGGCGGAGCAGCGCATTCCTAGCGTGATGGGACAAGAGCATCCTAACGGATTGGACATTACCAACACGCTGTCGCAGGGAGCGGGTGGATCGGTGGAGCTGGTGGCTCCAGCGGATTGGCAGGTCTTTCCGAACAAGCTCAACTTCAAGCTGTCGACTGGCGAACACACACGTCGTCCGTTCCAAGTGTTGCTGCCCTTCGACGCCAACAGTGGCGACGCGACCCTCCGCGCGGACTTCACATTTGCGTCCGATCGCGCTTATCGGTTTAGCATTTATCGCGACCTCAAAGTCGGCGACGAGGAAATTGAGTTGGAGCTGCTTACGTACATTGACGAGCAGGGGCGTCTGGTTGTCGATCAACGAATGATCAATAATTCGGTGGACTTGGTCGACTTTAAGTGCTTGCTTCGCATTGAGGGACGCCGCACACAGAAGATGCAAGTCTTTCGACTGGGCAACAACTTCGACCTGAAGAAGTACTTGTTCCAGAATGGTGAAGAACTTATCGGCCGACCACTGTGGCTGAGGGCCGAAGAGCAAAATGGCACTCGGGTGATCAATCATCGCATCACCATTGAGCAGTGACGAACAATCGCATCTTGTGGTTCAATACAGAACGGTTTACCATGCGAGCACTCGATGAAGATACTCGATCTCCGCACTAACTCGCTCGCCTGACATGCCCACTCTTGGTGACGTTACCGCCGTTCTCGAACAATTTGCTCCGACCGCGCTTGCCGAAGACTGGGACAATGTCGGGCTGCTGGTCGGAGATCCCCAGTGGCCCGCCAGACGGGTGATGACTTGCCTGACGATCACGCAAAGTTCCGTCAGCGAGGCCGTGCGAGGCGAGGCCGATCTGATTGTCGCGCATCATCCGTTGCCTTTTCATCCTTTGAAGTCAATCACTCCCGCGACCACCGCCGGGAGGATGTTGCTGGAGTTGATCTCCGCGAAGGTCGGAGTTTACAGCCCTCACACCGCGTTCGATTCCGCGCCAGCCGGCATCAATCAGCATCTAGCGATTGGCTTGAATCTACAGCAGATTGAGCCTTTGGTGCCCGCCACAGGGACTGTCGAGGCAGATATCGGAGCCGGGAGGATGGGGCTTGTCGGTGGGGATTCTACCCTGATTGAATTAGTGGAACGTGTGAAAGGTTTCCTGGGTATCGATAGCGTGAAAGTTGTCGGGACCGATGACCAGCCCATCACACGTGTGGCGATCGCTTGCGGCAGTGGTGGGTCGTTTCTGTCGACCGCGATCGACCAACGATGCGACTGCCTCGTCACCGGCGAGACCACATTTCATACTTGCCTCGAAGCGGAGGCACGCGGTGTCGGGTTGGTTTTGCCTGGACACTTTGCTAGCGAACGCTTTGCACTGCTGTCGTTGGCGGACTACCTGCAGGAACAGATCTCTGGGATCGAAGTCTGGGCGAGTCGCGACGAAAGCGATCCGCTACGTACTGTTTAGTCCCTGACTGGGATACGAACCGGTTGCCGAGAAGTTGACCTTCAAGGCGAGCGACCTAAAATAGGTGCCGTACGCACGACAAGCGGAATATTGACGTTTCTCCTTCCGAACCAGCCGGGGTCTAGATGACAAACAACGGAGCTTCAAAGCAATCTCATGATACTCCGCGATTCTTGACCGCCTTGCCGGTTTTTAATGAAGCCAAGCACGTTACCGGTGTGCTTGATGAGGTCGCCAAATACGCAACCGACATACTCGTCGTCGACGATGGTTCCACCGATGGCACGCGAGAGCTGCTCGACCAGCGCGACGACATCACCATGCTGCTGCATGATCAGAACCAGGGATATGGGGCAGCACTACAAACAGCTTTCCAATACGCGATCGTGATGCGATACGACGTGATTGTCACGATTGATTGTGATGGGCAGCACGAACCACAGCGGATCTCGCAGCTCGCCTACGATTGCGCGGAGGCAGACATCCTATCGGGGAGCCGCTACCTGATACTGGATCAACCGTCCGACCACGTACCTTCGGATCGAAAACAGATCAACCAGATTATCACCGCCGAACTCAACGAGCGGTTGGGCTTGCAGATCACGGATGCGTTTTGTGGTTTCAAAGCCTACTGCACCCAGGCACTGGCCAAGCTTGAACTGACCGAGACCGGCTATGCGATGCCGTTGGAGCTGTGGGTTCAGGCGGCGAAGCACAAGTTGCGCATCCGTGAAATGCCAGTGCCACTGATCTACCTTGATGAAGAACGCAGTTTTGGAGGCGCATTGGATGCGGCAGATCATCGACTAAAGTACTATCGCGAAGTGATTGACAAGGCGATCCGATCAGCCAATCCATCTGAAACCGACACGTCCGCGCGCACGGCTTCCAGTACCGAGGCACTGCCCTGCTCATGAGCGCTGCGGATCCGTATCCCAGCTACCGCGCGCCACAGGCCAACGGCGAAGTGATCTGCGTCCCTTCCTGGGATTCACTTCAAACGACAGTCCCCATCGCACGGGCAACGATCGAGTCGAGCAATGTCGCGATCATGGGGTTGTCCGTTGCCGAGTTGGCAAGCAGAGCGCGCCGTGAGTTTCTCACTGCCGCACGAACTTATGTTCAGTCGTACCTTTCTAGAGTACCAGCACATGAGGTTGCCGGACCGCTCGTACTAACCGGCCACCAGCCCGAATTGGTGCATCCGGGTGTCTGGCTGAAGAACTTTGCTGCCGCCAAGCTGGCAAGGTCACTTGGCGGAACGGCGATCAGTCTGATCATTGACAATGATCTATGTCGAAAGACGACGATCCGAGTTCCCACCGGCACCGTCGAAGCACCGCAAGTCGTTGATCTCGCCTTTGACGCAACGCAGTCTGCAACGCCCTACGAAGAACGTCTGATCCATGACTCGACAATCTGGGAGTCTTTTGCAGATCGAGCGAGCTCAACGCTTGCGCCTTTGGTTCCCAATGCCATCCTCTCTGAGTGGTGGCCAACCTCGCCAACATCGCCAAACATCGGCCTTGCAATTGCACAGGCACGTCATCGATTGGAGTCCACTTGGGGCAGCGCTGGTTTGGAGGTTCCGCAGAGCCAAGTCTGCCAGTCGGACTCGTTTCGCCGGTTTGCCTTGTATCTGCTCTTCAACGCCGTCGAAGTGTGCAGTGCCTATCGCGACGCACTGGCCGATTATCGCTTGGCACATCGGGTGCGGAGCGCAGCGCAGCCCCTGCCCGATTTGCAACAGATTGACGATTGGGTAGAGACGCCACTGTGGGTTTGGTCGCGAGATGTGCCAGTGCGAAGAGCCCTATTCGTGCGGCAAACCAAGTTGGGCCTAGTCCTGACGGACCGCCACGGTTGGCAAGGCACACTGCCACTTGCGAGCGAAGCAGACGTACCGCTGTGCGTCCAGCAGCTAGCCGACTGGGAACGAGCTGGCATCAAGATTCGGACGCGGGCGCTGATGACGACGTTATATGCCCGGTTGGTGCTGGCCGATGTATTCATCCACGGCATTGGCGGAGCCAAGTACGATCAGGTGACTGACCAGCTTTGCAAACGCCTGTTTGGAATCTCGTTGGCACCGTTTGTTGTGTTGTCGGGGACTCTGAGACTGCCCATCGAACACACCACAGTGTCAACGGCGCAGCTGGCACTGCTGAAGACGCGGCGACGAGAGTTTCAGTTTCACCCCGAGACGCAGATCAACCCCGCGGACTACTCGCCGCCAGAGCAAGAGAAGATCAGTGAGTTGATCGCGTCGAAGGAGTATTGGGTTCAATCACCTAAGACAGAACAGAACGCCACAGAAAGGCATCGACGAATCACCGGCGCGAACGAGCAGCTCCAGTCGTGGCTAGAATCACGACGAGAGCAAACTGAGCGCGAAATTGCCTACCTAAGCAAACAAACTCGCGTAAACCAACTTCTAGAGTCGCGAGAATATCCGTTTTGCCTATTTCCACCTAAAGTTCTCCAGGCTTTTTTACTGGATTTCTGACGCTCAATACTTTAATCTCTTAGGTGGACAGAGATTTGCACCTTACGCACAGCAAGAAGTGGCAACCGCTGGTTGGCTTTTCTGATTGATGCGCCAACTTTTTTACCTCGCGGTGGTCGCCCGTTGTGCGTACGACCGTGGAGGTACGAGAAGATGGCAACGATAGAGGAATCGATCCGGAGGCAGTTGGCTCGCTCAACTTCGCCGACTGCCCTTCCTGATGGGACGGATGCGCTCGAGGGCAAGTCAGGGGGAGTCCCCTTACCAAGCGGCCCCGATAGCCTATGTGGGCTCGATGGGAACACGCACATATGTGCTGGCAATGCGGGTGATAATCCGCTACTCATCGAGTTTTTGGTCCAGGCCTATCAGGCCCAACTCGCCGACGATTTTCAAAGTCGGCTGGACGAGCCGCTCTACCAACCGAGCGACCGCCTTCTCGTTCGCCGAGCAGACGAGCTCCTCGGGCACGTGCAGGTTTCCAAGCTGATTGGCTGGTTTCACGGGCAGCGCTGCCCAATTGGTCGACTTCAAGATTTTGTGACTCTGCCTGAGTATCGTTCAAGTACCTTGGACGCGTCGCTGCTTGAGGTGGCCGAATCCGTCGCGATCAACGAGGGGGCAATCATCGGCTTCGTACGTTCGGATCGGCCCGAATGGTTCGAGCAATACGGGTGGAGTCGTTGCCGTGGTCAGGGGCACACGCGTGCAAACACACGGGCGATCCTCTCGCACCTCGACGCACAGCAATCCAAGCGACAGCATCACTGTACAGACTTCGAAGTTCGCACCTGGAGACATTTCGAGTTGGACAGCATCCTGCAGGTTTACCAACAGCTGTCGACGAATATGTGGGGCACGTGGCAGCGCTCGCTGGAGACGTGGCAATGGTTAGTGGGTCGCAAGGCGCACGACCAGATATTGATCGCGGTCGAGACGGCAGGAGCAGCGAATGAAGATGCTTCTACGTCGAATGTGGGTAAGCTCGAGCACTTGCCAGAGCAATTGAATGTGCTTGGCTACGCAATCCTGCGAGACTCGTGCATCGTTGAGATGCTTACGCTGCCCGGGCAATCAGCAGTGCGTGCCGCGTTGCTCACGCAGGCGTGCCGCGACGCGATCGATCGTGATCATCATTTCGTCTCGTTGCACACGCCGGCAACGGATCCACTGCACGAGTTGCTTGTCACTGCGGGAGGGAGTTGGATCGCGGATTCCGCAGCATCGGGCGGACAGTGGATGCTTAAGCTGCTGTCCCCTGAACGCTGGATCGAACGACTCTACCCGGTGCTGCACGAACGGGCGCGTGAAGCGGGAATCCCACGTCCGCTGGTGGTTGAGCTTTCGATTGGCGGGCAGTGTCATCGCTTAACGCTGACCAGACGAAGTTCGCGACTTGAGTCTGTCGAGCCCTCACCCGTTGCGGTGCAGTGCGATTGGCGCTCGTTTCAGGACTTGCTCACCAGCAATCTCACGTTCCCCGAAGCCATTGCCCAGGGCCGCTTGCGGACGCCGCATCTCAGCTTGCTCCGTACGCTGGCGGCACTATTTCCGCCGAAGCTGATGTGGCACTCGCCGTTTCCGATGTTGCGGTTGTAGTTGCCGAGCACTTCCGCGTGATCGTTGGCCGGGACAAGTCTGCAGTGAAGGGCGAACTCATTCGCTAATCATCTTGCGAAAGATAGCCCGCACTCGACTGAAAGTACTTGCTTCGACGTGTTTCAGATTCTCGCGCGCCCGCTGTATTCTGTGCTTTGAGGTCTTCGACGCTCGCGTTGCAGTAGCGGCAGCCGACCTGATTAAGATGAAATTCAAGGTATGCGGAGTGGTCGGGATCGAGCACACCTAGCAAGAAACTACCCAGTTGTTCGCGCGGCGGGCAC
The DNA here is from genome assembly GCA_028285205.1 of Bythopirellula sp. Classification (GTDB taxonomy): domain Bacteria; phylum Planctomycetota; class Planctomycetia; order Pirellulales; family Lacipirellulaceae; genus Bythopirellula. The sequence goes on from JANQQA010000212.1 coordinate 22,782, forward strand.
GTGAGGCGATGGCGACGCCAGATGGCACCCAATGAGTGAACACCCGCGTCTTGGCGACCGGCGATCGTTGCCAGCTGGTCCACCAGATTCGGCTGGTCGCGTAGCGCGGCTTCGACACTGGCAAGGCGCTCGGCAGACAGCGACTCGTCGAGATAGGCTTCCAAATCAGCGTTGGTGACTTGCTGTTTCATCGCGTGCTATTCTCTCGCCTCGTGCAGTTCGGGAAACACGTCTTCGTTGAGCCGCTGGCTGCGGACGATTTTGCGCAGTCGCTCGAGAAAGTCGTACTTAAAGTTAGCGACCTGTTGTTCCGTGAGATCGATCGCTTGAGCAACCTGTTTATTTCCCTCTCCCGCGACAAACAGCAATTCCATGCATTGAATCTTCTTCCAGTCACCCGCTTGCTGCCACTTCTCGATCTGCTGCCCGATGCCTTCCGCAATCGCTTCTTCTTCAAGTCCCTTACGCTCGCCGCTACGCGCGATGCTGCTCGCGCCGCGCCCCTTTCCGACCAATTCCCAATTGCCATCGGAGCCGTCGCCGGTTGAGAGCGGGATTGCCGGTCGACGCCCTTCGCGACGCAAGTAGTCGGTCAGTTTGTGGGCAGCAATCGAAAAGAGCCAGCTCTCAAGTGGTCGTCGCGTGTCGTAGTTCGGAAGACTCGTGAGGAAGCCGATAAAAGTCTCCTGCACGACATCTTCGCTAGCCGCTCGGCGCCGCAGTCTACTCTCCACAAAGGCTAACAAACGACCTTCGTACTGTGCGATGAGGTTGTTCCACGCGTCCGGTCTGCCCTGACGGATTTCTTCGACGAGCAGCTGGTCTGGGTTCGCTTTGTCGTCAGAGTTTTTGGAATGGGCAGCCATCGATGTCGCGGAAGCGGGCAGCTAGGAAATAAGTAACGCCACGACTGCGATTATCACTGCTGGCACGCCAAAAAACAACCGCTTCGTGTAGTAGCCCTTCGTCCACGTATCGACTTTGAGCAAGCCGAACAACAGTGCCAAACTGCCCAGTCCGATTCCGGCAACACCTCCCACCTCGTTGATGCGGAACTGTCGTTCATAGTCGCGATAGGCCTTGGCGATTTGACGATCGACCGCCGCGTCGAACTCCAGCAGGGCATAGACGCGTTTCATTTCACCGAATGAAACATCGAGTGTTTCGACCCATTCCACACTGCAGAGGTCGCGCCACATGAAATCGGGACCCAAGCCGAGTTTTTCCAACGCAGGCCGGTAGCGGTTAGGCGCGAGTTCATCGATCCGCTCATTAATCGCGTCACGCAGCTGATGATCCTGAAGGCCGCGATGGCACGCCTCGATGGAGTCGTACGGGTCAGAGACGACTACCTTGCGAAACACGTTGCCGACCCGCTGCGCAGGCTGATCGACCCAACCGGGGCGTTTGGCTTCAGTCGTTGAATCTTCATTCGCTGCGTCTTCGGTGCGCTCGTTTGTTTGCGATTTCTTGCCGGAAGGCTCCTCAGCATCGTCGGCATCGAGTTTGATGCGCGGACGGCTAAGTTCCTCGTACATCTGCTGGAGTTTCATCGCTTCCGCCTCTGCCTCCCGTTCAGCAAGCTCGGCGCTTTCTTCAGCAATGAGTGCGGACTGTTTAGCGCTTCGCTGATATCCTACGAGCGTGAACAACATCCCAAGCCCCAGCAACAGCGCGATTGCCGGCGCCCGACGATCGAACTTGAGCGCCACGTAGACGACACTCGCCAATCCGAGTACCGCGAAGACGATCAGCAACATGCCCGGGTAATCAGCCCCGATTGTTGGACCAGCTTGGACAATCATCGTCAGACCACTCCTCGTTCCGCGATTTGACGTCGTTTGCTTGGCGGCATCCATGGGCTGGAAAGTTGCGTCGTGAAGGCGATGATGCCTGCCAAGACCGCGCCAGCGGGTTGTGGGAACCACCAGATGAACGTCAGCAGGAACGCGGCGGAAGTGCACGCGATGATCGACCAGATGCTCACGCGATCGGGTCGCGTGAACTCAGCCTGACGCCACCAGCGGAGGATCACCAGCAGAAATGCGAAGTATGCGGTTGCGATGGACAGATTGAGCGGGACCGAGCCTTCACGATACGCCTTACCGACGGGGCTATCGTAAGAGCCAACCTCAAATATTTCCCCGGCCAAAGCCTCCCAGGGGGCGATTACCGAGACCGGTAACTCGAGCATCAACGCCTGCGCTGCGCCGCTGGCCACCATGCCGACGACGGCACCGGAGATCAACAAACCGAATCGCAAGGGGGCCTGATCCTCAACGCGACCTTCACTCAACTTGGTCGGAATCATCACGGCCCAGCTACCGACGGTGGCTGTGATGGCCAGCCAGAGATAGAGTTCACCGGAAAAAGAATCGCCGATGAATCCCACGCCAATCAGTGCGAGCAGACTTGCGATCACGGCCGATACCAACATGGACCCCAGCAACTCGGTAGCGCGTTCTCGCAAGGGTTTCGCAGCTACGTACTCGTTCAACTGGGCCTGATAATTGTATCTACGACGACGAGCGTAGTGTCGTTTGGATTGTTTGACAGGGGGCGTGTGAACTTCCTCTGGCGTTGGCACACGCGGTGCGTCTGCGGTTTGTCCAGCCGCTACGTATTTCGCGGTTGGGGCACCCGCAGCATTTGCTGGCGCGGGAAAACCCTTGGAGACCGGGCGGGGTGCGGGCAGAATAATCGCCCGTACCGCACGATAAACCAAATAAGCGAATCCGAGCGACAATGCAGCTGGAATAAGCGCGAACTCCAGGCCGCTGGCCAGAAATAATAGGATCCCGATACCCACAAGGAAAGCTTTGGCAAGCGGGTGCATGGGGCTTTCGTGGTAGCGGCGTTCGAGATCTTGCCAACCGTCTCGCAACGCGGCCAGAATCGGCTCTTCGTCGGTCGTTGGCGCAGTAGAGGCGTTCCGCGTCGACGGCTGGCTGGCAACCTCTGGCGGAGGTGCTTGAGGCTGAGGTGTGTACCTCGGCACGTTGTCGGAAGCTGGCAGCCGCGCCAGCATCTCGGACACGCTTTGTAAACGTGTGTCAGGATCTTTGGTCATCGCGGTGCGCACCAAGTCGCGGTACGGCTCGTCAAGTACCTGCAGATCAGGCTCAGCGGTGAGGTGTTTCATTAGCACCTCGCCGACACTCTCGCCTTCGAAAGGCACGTGCCCGGTGAGCATTTCGTACAAGATAATGCCCAGCGCATAGGTGTCGATTTCTTTGCCGTAGCGACCGTTGGCGATCTCGGGAGCCATGTAGTGAACGGTGCCGACGCTCTCGGTCTGACCGCTGCGGCGGCTGCACGAAATGAATTTCGAGAGCCCATAGTCGCCGATCTTGACGATGCCTTCGTCGATGAAAATGTTGGCGGGCTTCAGGTCGCGGTGCACGATGCCGTGGTCGTGGAGATAAGCCACACCGGCGGCGATCCCCGAGAACCAATGCATTGCCAAATCATGTGGCATCCCGTTGGGGTGACGGTCAATCACGTCTTCTAGCGACTCGCCAGAGACGTATTCCATCACGACCCAGCGATCGTCATGTTCGTCGTTGCGGATGTCGTACAGCGCGACGAGGTTTTGGTGCTTGAGATTCAGGCACTGGGTCACCCCGCGCAATTCGACGTCGAGGTTGCGGCGAATGAGTTTTAGAGCAACTTCCTTACCAGCGTCACTCACGGCGAAATATACCTCGCCAAAGCCACCACGGCCGACACCACGCTTGATCTCATAGCCTTCGAGAGGCCGTGATCCGCTGGCGTAGGTGAAACGCAACGGCGCGGGTTGCTTTTCAAGCTCAGATTCCGCAGGGGAAGGATTCATCTGGCCCTTTTGTTCTGAAGGGGAGATCTCAGTTTCGACGGTGAACACGGTAGTATTGACCTACTTTCAGTATAGCCGTTAGCCGATGGACGTAAGGAGTTGGTGACACACACTTTGGGCGGTTTTGGCCGCCCTCGGGTTGCGACTACTACCTATTCGCTAGACCTCCTCAAAGCTTAGGGAAAAAGTCTCGCCATTTATGCAAGTTCTGTCGGCTATGACCCCTCCTCCAGCAGCAGTACCGCCGCTGGCAGCGGCCCCGTCGACCTCGACAGCCGCTGCGGTGCGGAACTGCAGCTGGTCGTCGCGACGGAACAGCACGACGTCGTCGGTCCAACCGCGGCATGGGATATGGCTCTGCGGCTGCGATCCGAGGACGCAGCTCTCCGACATCAGGACGATGCCGTCCACAGCGGGGTCGGTCTTGTGATGCGATTCCAGTGACAAGACGGCCGTCCCGCTGAGAGCATGGGGCTTGCGAAATCGCAGGCGTACGGAATCGCCCAATTCAATGAGCGCTCCGTCGCGGAGGACCTGCGGGCCTTTCAGCTCGACTCCGTCTATGGATACGCGGTGGATCGGCGTCAGTACGTACGCTTCGCCTTCGCGGCGGATGCTCGCGTGACGGCGCGACAGGTCGGCCAGAATCGGGATGTCCGCTCCGCCACCACCGGCGGGTTGGCCGAGGACGACTTCTTCGCCCAGGCAGATCAAGTAGCCTCCGACGCCGTCGATCCAGGTGACGATGCGTTTGCCTGCTCGTTTATTGGCTAAGTGGCGGTTCATTGCTTTCGTGTCTACCTCTGCCGCCGACGCCCAACCGCGCGTGCTTGTCAGACTGTTGGCCAGTTGCTGGACGCGCTTCGGTCGATAGACTTGTGTGACCTTCATGCCAACGGCGTCCCACGCGCGGCTGCGTGCTTGTTTGGCTGCGGTGTGTTGTGGGGCCAATTCTAACATAGCCTCCGCCGTCTTCAGAACCTCCGTCCAAGCCTCCGTGCTGAGCACTTCGTGTAGGCGGGTGGACAGTTCGCGCAGTTGCCGTTGTTGCTGTTCGATTTTCGATTTTCTAGTCGCAATCATGTCGGCCAGTTCATCCTGTGGCGTGGGCAACAAGTGGATCGCGCGCTCAAGCATGTCGGAGGCTTCCGCCTTGGCCTGGGCGGACAGTTCCTTAGAGCGTGAAATCAAGTGGACAATCTGCTTCCACGAGCGCCGC
>JANQQA010000287.1 GCA_028285205.1 Bythopirellula sp.
ACAACTCGCTTGGCAAACGTACGACCAGCGGCAACAAATTGTCTCCAGCCTCTTGGGTCATGAAGTCCGATCACGCTGCGGGTGTTTTTTTAGGTAGTGGCGAGTCTCGGCCCGAGTGGCCAATCCCCAGTCGAGTGCTTCGTCTTGCTCGTAGGTTTTTCCGAGCGTGAGCGCTGTCAGTGATTTGCACATCTCGTAACCCAGGTAGAACGCATGCCCTGGGTCGAGGTTCTTCGGCAGGCCGCCATCTGGCCCGGCACGTTGCAACTGCTCCATAATGATAAAGGGATCGGCGTCATGGAGATGAAGCTCGTGGCTCACGAGATGAACTTCGCCGTCAGCGGCGAAAATGCGATAATTGTTATCGCGGATCGACGTCGCCAGCTCTTCGATCTCGGCGACGGGCGTCGCCGTGACTTGCTCGTCTCGTAGCATCAAAAGATTCGCTTCGAGGTGCTTGGGCGGCACATGATTGCCGACGGCATGATACATCAGTCGTCGTGCCAAGTCACATTCACGCACGCTGCTACGGGCCCAGTTGATGACTTGCGTGGTGAGCACGCTACGAATTCCCACTTCCTGACAGAATCCAAGTAGTAGCGCGTTCACGCCAGCAGAGTCGACGTCGGTCAGCTCACTAAGATTGCCGACCCCCATCATCATTTCAGCATCGGGGTACCGTCGGCGGATTTCCAGGTAGCGGCCTAAACTCTCCGCGAATCCGAAGGCAATCGGTTCGAGGATGGGATCGATGCGCAGCGGTACGCCAGCTTTGGCGAGCATATCGACCGTCTCGTCGAGTCCCTCCAAGCTCTTTGGGTTGTCGGGGATCGCGATCACTTCGGTTCCCCAGTCGACTGCTGCTTCGCGATTCGAGCTATTCACGCTGAGCACCAATGATGCGCCCGCCCGCACCGCCGGCTCGATCTCGCGCGGATCGAGGCTGTCGACCGAAACGCGATGACCCTGGTCGCACAACGCGTTCACCACGTCGGCAACGCCCTTCCAGATGCGCCCGGGTTCGCAGCCGACATCAATCACGTCGGCGCCGTCGCGGCGCAGCAGATCTGCCTGGTGCAAAATGTCGTCGAGTGTGAGGCGTGGACAGTGGTTGATTTCGGCAATGATCTGAATGTCGTACTTGCCGTAATCGTTGGGAGCCGGCGCGCGATTGAAATACGCCGGCAGTTGCCGCAAGTCGCGCGGGCCAACAGCAATCGGCACATCAGTCGCTTGCTGCAGGGGGGCTAGGTCGCCATCGCAATAGCCGGGAATTAGGATCTTCGTGGCTGAGGCTGGGACTTGCATCCGTTTTGCAATCCACTCAGGACTCATTAGCGCTGCGACGGTGATCGGCAGCACATCGATCGAGTAGGCAAAGCCGACGTCTTCGGCAAGCGGCGGCACGCTCGCCTCCAGCGCGTGTTGGGCGAGGCGACCGGTGACGAAGTGGATGTGTTCGGTGGGCGAACTGCCTGCTGTCATCGCTGCCCGCCGTTTACGTTCAGGACTTGTCCGTTAATGAACCCCGCGTCGTCGGAAGCCAAGAAGCAGGCCGCCTTGGCGACATCGTCTGGCGTCCCCCAACGTTCAAGCAAGGACTCGCTCCGCGCGCGGTTTTGCCAATACTCCGACGCCTGGTCTCCCCAATCGGTTTTGATCCATCCTGGAGCGAGACAATTCACTCGCACGGCGGGTGCGAGTGTCTTGGCGAGACTACTCGTAAACGCCATCACTGCGCCTTTGGTGGCCCCGAACATCTGGCCGCTGTCGCCTTCCATTCCCGTGACTGCCTGATCCCAGCCGATGTTGACGATGCAGCCCTGCCCTCGCTGCCGCATGTGAGCTCCCACGGCGCGGGAGAGGTCAATCGTCGCGAGCACGTCGAGTTCCCACAAGGCATGCAGTTTTTTTTCGAAGGGCCATTCCGCGGCCTCGCCCGTCAATACGTCCACTCCGGCATTATTCACCCACACGTCCAGCGGAGCAATCTGCCATGCCTGCTCGACGAAGTGCGTGCGCGACGCTGGCTCCGACAGGTCGCAGCACAACGCCACCGACTGCACTCCCATCGCCTCAATCTCGGTGACGGTTTGCTCCGCGCCGCTGCGATTCTGATTGCCGTGAACGATGACATTCGCGCCTGACATCGCGAATTGGAAAGCAATCGCGCGGCCAATGCCGCTGGAACTCCCGGTGACCAGGGCCCATTTTCCTGCAAGGTTCGTACTGCTAGTGGACATCACTTTTTCGGGCCGGAGTTGTCAGCGGTTTCGACGACTCCTAGTATACCGTTACTTGAGAGACTTTTTGTAGGATCGAACCGAGAGACGCAAGATGACCGAAGATGCCGAAGTCGCGCCCGACGCGGACGAGAATCAACGCCCACGGATGCGACGGAAGTGGTTTCCGGTGCTGTGGGTCGGAATTCCAGCGGTCGTTTGGGCGATTCTCAACTTTGGCGACTTTGATCCAGGATTGGCCAACAGTTTCGCGCACGGATCCGTTGTCGCTGGCATTCTCGGACTGGCGGCCTGGGTGTTTTTTTGCAGCGGTTGGAGTCGTGCCTTGCGCTGGCCCCTAGCGCTGATACCATCGGCGCTGGTGGTGATCCAGTACGCCCAGCTCTCACCGGTCGAATTGGTGACCGACGGCGATGTTGCCGTGGTGGGCTGGCGGTGGCGCGCAGACGCGCCTGATAGGCTGCTGGATGATGCGGCGGTTGAGGTCGGCAAGTCGTTGGAGTGGCAAACTACGCCCAACGACTACCCACGTTTCTTAGGCGACGGTTATTGGGCCGAGGTCAAGAACGTCGCACTGGACACCGATTGGACCGCGTCACCGCCACGCGAGGTCTGGCGCAATAAAATCGGCGCCGGTTGGTCCGCGTTTGCAATCGTTGGCGATTATGCGATCACGCAAGAACAGCGTGATGAGAATGAGCTGGTTACGTGTTACTCCGTGAAAACCGGCGACCTCGTTTGGGCTCATGCGGACGAGGTCCGCTGGGATCCAGGCGGCACCGGTGCGCTAGGCTATGCGGGCCCACGCGCGACGCCGACGGTTTACGAAGGCAAGGTTTTTTCTCACGGCGCGACGGGTATTGTGAACTGTCTTGATGCGCGGACTGGCGAGTTGCTTTGGTCGCACGACACGCTTGAAAAACACGGAGCGACGAATGTGCACTGGGGGAAATCTGGGTCGCCGCTAATCGTCGATGATATGGTCGTTGTCAGCGTTGGTGGGCCAGACAACCAATCGGTCGTGGCCTACAAGATCGAGAGCGGCAATGTCGCTTGGGCATCGGGTAAATACCAATCGTCTTACGCGTCGCCGGTTCTTGCCGAGTTGGCCGGCGTGCGTCAGGTGCTTTCTGTCGATGAAGGCTTTGTCACGTCGCGACGGGCGGACGACGGCAAGGCCTTGTGGGAATTCCCTTGGCCTAGCGGCAGCGGATCCAACGCGGCATCGTCTCAACCTTTGTTGCTGTCAGACGATCGTGTGTTTGTCTCGAAAGGGTATGGTCTTGGATCGGCGCTGATGCACGTTTCTCGCGGCGCGGAGTCGGGTTGGCAAATTCAACCTGCCTGGCGGGGAACTCGTCAGTACGGCGAGAAGCCCGTATTGAAAACCAAAATGGGGAATGTCGTCATTCACAACGGTTTCGTTTACGGCCTGGACGACATTTACTTGCAATGCGTAGAACTCGAGACTGGAAAAAAGAAGTGGAAAGAACGCCGCAAGCCCAAAATTGGTCATGGCCAGATCATGCTCATCGGCGACGTGATTCTTGTGCTCAGCGAACAAGGGGAGTTGATCCTCGTCGAGGCGTCGCCTGAGGATTACAACGAACTCGCAAATCTGCAGGCTTTTCCTGAGACTCAAATCACTTGGAACAATCCTGCGTTCTCGTTTCCTTACCTGCTCGTCCGCAATGCGGAAGAAGCAGTGTGTTACGAGTTGTCTGGCGAAACGCTGCTGGAAGTCGCCCAAAAGAAATAGCCCCGGGAGCAATAACTCCCGAGGCCACAAACCAGAGACATGCTATGCCGCCACTTCAACGTTTTCGAGCCGACGTGACGCACGCGAGCGCGAATCCGGCCAGTAACAGCGTGGAAGGTTCGGGCGTCGGAATGTCGGTGTCGCCGGTGAGCGTGCCGACGGCTTCCAGAGCGTCGACGTCTTCGTACAGGTAGCCAAACGTGCCGCTCACGTCAAAGGCCGTGTCCCACAGGTGACCGCCGTGCTTCAAGAATGAAACACTGAAGGTTCCAGGACCGGCGCCAGCAGCCGTCTTGACCAGGTGGATGATCTCACCGCCGTCAATCGTCGGAGCTGGGATTAGCGAGCCGGATGCATCCAAGGCCGATCCGTCGAGAATTGGATCGATGGTGAACAGCAACTCGTCGCCGACATCCCATAATGCGGCTGTTGGCGAGGCATCGCCAATGTCTTGAGCCATGGTGCCATCAACGTCGATGTGACGACGTGTTTCGTCCGTGAATCGCTCACCCGGTCCGAGGAACAGCGCCTCGACCGCGTCGACAATGTCGGAGTGTAATACCCAGGGCGAAATCGCGGCTGTAGGAATATCGTAGGCCCAGACAGAAATTCCCGAAGCGGCATCCACGTCAAGTGAGAAGCGATCGGCATCTGCGGTGTTTGGTCCACCTAGTCCGCCAAGATAGCCTTCCACGACTTCAGTATCGCCGTTCTCATGGCTAGGAGGCTCAGGTCCCCAGACCTCTAGAGCGTCAAGGTCGTACACGGGATGATGATTGACACCAGCACCAGGACCGGGACCAGCACTGCCGGTTTCGATCAATGCCCAGACATCAGCAGGGCTACCGGCATCGGGCCCAGCGGGGTCTTCAAAGTGAACGTGCGCCTTGGGCACAGGTGCGCCGGGGGTACCACTGACGTCACCAGTGACGGAAAACAGCAGCGTCGCTTCGTCGCGAATCAGTGCGCGAAAGATCGCGTCCCCACGATTGGCCAGCGCATCAACTTGCCCTTCGGGGAAATTGAAGCCGGGCGAACTGCCGTAGTCAAACGCGTCTACCGAGCCGCTATTTCCCTCAGGGCCGCTAGCCAGCCCATCCCAGGATACAACCTGCAGCGGATCGGGTACTCCGAATGCATTGTGGTCCTCGATGTTTACCAGGTTCGGGTCACCAGGAGGCGGACCACCTACCGGCGGAAAGGCCACCAACCTCCAGTTCGTGTGTGAATACTCTTTGCCATACACCTCTTCCACCGGAGTCGCACCTTCCGCGTCTGGTCCGATCTTGACGGTGGGTAGATACGGAATCGAGGTGTAGTAGTCTCCCGCCATCAAGCTCGCCTCCTGCCCAGTCATCAGCAAGCAACTTCCCAACACTACTCCCAACCAAAGTCGCGTTCTCATTAGTTCTCTCCCACTTCAAAGTTGCACACGGAGTCGATGATGCTCACGCAACATCATCTGGCTTGGGTTCGCTACAGGTTCACCCTTCGTGGACCTAGAGATAACGAGCCCAACCTCAAACGGCCTAGCCTCTGTTCCGACGACCGCCTATTCGCGTTCCGCGAACAAAAAGAAGTTCGCTTTCAGCCAATCACGAAAACCGAGCGGTGACCGACATCGAAAGCGCAAAAACTTGAGAAATTGATAAGAGTTCTTTGATCGGAAAAGCCAGCTTCAGTATGCGGTGGCATGGGCTCGCTGACAACTATTTGCTTGGCCATCACCCGAAGGGATTAGTGGCAGATAACCCAGCAGAGGGACTCTCAGGCGTTCTCAATGAGCCAGTCTTCCGCCACCATGTGCCGCAAGTAGGGAGCACGTAGCAGGCTTGCGCGCGCCGGCAGCAAAGCGGCTAGCCAAGGACGACGCGCGAGCCCAGACACCGCTCGCATACCTAGGCTGCCCAGTGTGCCACCGGATGTTTGCTGGGTAATGTTGTCGCCGAGACGATGGTACGTCGCGGGAATGACGTTTGGCTCGGGTCCAATGTGCAAGATCGTCTCCACGCCCAAGTCGAGGGTCTCATCAACAACGTCCCACAGCCGCTGCGGATGATCGACCCACTTCCGCAACACATCGCGGGCAGAGTGGTCGTCGTAGCTCTTCTGGCCCGTCACAAGTGACAAGACGGGTGGGTTGGGCGGCTTGAAGCAACCTTCCAGCGTTTCCAGCATTACCGACGCGCGGTCTGGAATGTACTTTTGCCTGACGATCGGCGTGTGTAGCGGCGGCCAACGGCTAGAGTTGATGCGCAGGTGCGCGAGATTGGGTAGCACTTCGTGCATGACGTTCTTGAATCGCAGCACGGTCTCGTTTTGACCGATCAGCAAGTACGTATTCGGCGACAGGACCGCCGAGATACCGATCGTCCCGTTCCCCTCGCTGGTGATTTGCAGGCAGAGTCGCTCGACTTCGGTTTCGTCGATACTCGGGCCACGAGAAAACAGGACTCCCATTCGTGAGTTGTGGGCCAGTTCCAACGAGTCAGCAGCCATCGCCAGCGGGACGCGAACCATCTCCGTCATCGGGAACACGCCACCGAAGCTAACGGCGGCTAACTCACCCAAGCTATAGCCGAAGGCAACCTGCGCGTGCTGAGTCTCGATGTGATGGATTTCTTCCAACAGTCGCAGCTGTGCCGCTTCAACCGCGACGATCAGCGCGATCGACTCGCCGTAGTTCTCGAACCCAGGTTCACTCCGCTGTGAAACGCGAGAAAGTAAATCGACAGGCGATTCATGATACTCCGAGCAGATTTCGCTAAAGCGCTGGAGTTCTTCCACAACGATTGACCGGTACGCTGGGATACCAAGCAGTTCCTCTGTGCGTCCGATATTCGTGGTGTTGAACCCACGAAAGGCCAAAGCCGTTGATGAGATGTCGAACGGAAGCATGTTGTCCATTTCACACCACGATGATTGAAGCAGCCCGGGGTGTCGGCACCCTACCTACCACTATCGCTGCCAACACCGATTCGAGCAAGCTGCGGTGAGCGTATGCGCTAATCAGCAGAATGTATCGATTGCATCAGTTATAGGAATTTGCCTAATTCACGAGTCGGTACCGGCAGTGTCTCTCCATAGTTTTTGCCGTCGGTGTTCATCGCCGCCGGGTCATCGGCAGTTTTTTGAACTACGCTTCGTTAGGGAAAGGGGACACGCAGAAGAGACAAGCGATTCCCTCAATGAAATTAACTGCATGCAAGGGGCTCGTAGATGCTAACTGCCAGAGACATTATGACCGAAAACGTGGTCACGATTGATAAGAATGCGTCAATTCAAGAAGCAATTGAGTTACTGATCAGTAAGCGGATCAGCGGTTTGCCTGTCACTAGCGAAGGCGGCAAGCTCATAGGAATTGTCACGGAGTTCGCACTGTTGGCTATCGCTTACGATCACAGCGTTCGCCAGGATACCGTCGGCGAGCACATGACCACTGAGCTCCTGACCGTTTCTCCCGACGACCCTGTGAGCAAAGTTGCGGATCTGTGCGTAGCCTTACGCGTACGACGGGTACCGGTTGTCGAAAACGGTCGACTGCTCGGGTTGATCTCTCGATGCGACGTCCTCAAGGCGCTCTACGAGGCTAAGGCGCCTGTTTGTACTGCGTAGCTGCGAATTAGATTGGATTTCCAAGCCCGCGAGGTTGGGCTTTCAGACCCGCCAGTGGCGGGTCTTTTTCGTGAGAGGTTGCATGAGTTCTGGTCGTCTCACAAGATTACGGATGTCGTCGATACTGGACGTACCATTGGCGGTGGGCCTCGCGTTGCTTGCTGTCTGCGATTGTCGTGCTGTGGACGTTACCTTCACGGTGTCTTCGAATACTGACGACGCGGACGAGATCAGCAGCGGCACTGTGTATGTCACTGATGGAAGTAGCTTCTTCTCCAGCACCCGTATGGGTTTCCGCTTTCAGAATGTGACTATTCCCGCCGGCGCGACGATCACCAGTGCCACTCTGGAGGTCTTTTCCAACAGCAACGGAACGACCAGCTTCTCGGTCGATATCCTAGCGCAGGATGCCGACAGTCCGGCCACATTCAGTACAACGGCTTACGACCTAACGACCCGCCCAATCACGACGGCACAGACGTTGTGGAGCACCGGGTCCGTCTCGTACACGGTTGGTCAATCGATTGTCTCGCCGAACTTCGCATCTTCGATTCAGGAGGTCATCGACCGCAGTGGATGGGCGTCGGGTAATTCGTTGGTCGTTATGACCACGGCAAACTCTGGCGATAAAGGGATTTTCAAACGATCGGGCAGTACGACCTATGCGCCGCAACTTCATATCTCGTACACCGTCCCGACAGTTTACTACGTCCGCCCAGACGGCAGTAACAGCAACTCGGGAACTGGTTCAGACGCAGCGAATGCCTGGGCCTCGGTGGTCCATGCAGCAACGCAATCGCTTTCGCCGGGCGATACGGTCTATGTAATGGCGGGCAGCTATGTTGGCGAAC
>JANQQA010000215.1 GCA_028285205.1 Bythopirellula sp.
GTCACGATGGCTCAAGAAACGTACCAAGCATCGCAAGCCCAAGCCGATGACAAAAACCTTTGCCGAATCAATAGTTATGAAAAAGTGAACGGTATTGCGGTTAAACCAGCCGCCGCTGGGGAGGTACGAGCGAATCGATTTTGGGCCAACATACTCCGTTCCGACGAAATCGATATGCTCGGACAGTCGGCTCAAGACTCGCTGTTCTTTCTTCCATGGGCCGTACACATTGATAGTACCGACGGAGAACAGCAATGCGACGACCAATGTAAGGACGAAAATGGAGCGAAGCCGAAATTTTAGGATCTGAACCATAGTCGTGAAGGAAAGCCTCTATGGCAGAACTTGTTTCTCACCGGTTAAACCAGATGAGAATTAGTCGTTTTCACTTGTTCTCGCTGGTTGCAGGCCGTTATTGTCGCAGATTTGAAACGCAACCGAAAGAATGCAAACACTTGTTCTCACCTTCGCTGTTGCAGGATTTGTACCAAAACGCCAGTGGGTTGTGGATTCATAACGAGGTGTTACGGGGCGACATTGGGCAGCCGCGTTACACGCATCGGACGCGGGGACGCATCGCCTCCAGAGCTGCAAAGGCCTCCCCTACCCCTCCAATGCCACCGGCTTTGCGTTTTTCAGCGTCGCGCTATGATTGCATACGATTTAAGATGTGCGACATTTTTCGCTGCCCAGCCTTTTCTGCCTGAACCATTCGTTTCGTCAGAGGGTCGTCCAACAGAGTCTGCTCAAGCGCGCTCACGTAGGGGAGTAGGACCTCGGAAAACTCTGGAAGCATTTTCGTGAACCAGACGTGTAGGCTCAGCAGCTCGCCAAAAGCCTGCAGTCGATGTATGCCCGAATCAATCTCGGTAATGCGAGTGGATAAATCGGGAATGAGGGTCGTCATCGCATCCCGGTACACCGTGGCTGATTCTTCAGATGCATGGGAATGGAGGCCATGGTGACGGAGCTGCATCGCGATGCGCAGCACACCACCGAGGCCTTGTGGTGGACTCATCTTTTCGAGTATTTCCATGGCGGCTCTCTCGTCGTCGTCATCTCCGGCCCAAAGCACCCGGGCGTGTGAAAGCGGATGCTCTTCAGGCGTCGAGTGTTCGGAGAGAATGGGTCTGAGCTGTTTCGCGTCGAGGTGATACAGCAGCGTTCCCAGGGAAGCGCATAGGTCGACGTCCTCCGCTGCATTGCTAACCCAGTTGCTGAGCAACGCCAGCTGCACATTTGGAGTCGAGACGACGATGGCGACGCCCAAGCACTCCTGATAGGGGTTTCCATAGGTCTTTCCGCCTGCCTTGGCCAGTTCGGAGACCTGCCTGGACGCGGCCATGGCCCCTGTGACGTCTCCGAGGCCGAGAAGAACACAGATGCGAGCGATTAGATACGCGTGATCGACGTTTTCGACCTTGGACAGATATTCCAGCGCGCGCGCCGGCCGACCGGCGATAGCCAACTTGTGGGCCAGAATAATGAGGTCTTCCGATGTCCGTTCAAAGTTCGAGAACTCCCAGATACCTCGTAAGGTGACGGCATACGTGAGGAAGCCAGCTCCGGCCCGAAGACCTTCGGTCATCGTCAGGGCGTTGCGGTCGAAGACATCGCTGAATGACAACATCTCACGACCGGTTTTGAACAGCGCCTGGAAACTGAGCCAGCCGCTGGGCAGTTCGATCGCAGTGAACGAGATGGTGAACGCGCCAACCATTGAAAGTGCTATTACGACGAAACGAATGTAAGGGTTGCCTTGAGTTCGCCGGATTTGCTCCATCAGCTGCCAGGGGCCGATCAATAGCCCCAGCCCCCAGCTGAGCATGACGACCAAAATCCCTATTTGAACAGTTCGCGCTGTTTCTAAAGATGCTAGTCCCAAATCGAACAGTCCGGCTATGCCGAGTGCTGCGAGCAAGGAAACTAAGCTGAACAGCGTTGTCAGCGGATACAGTGAACAGAGGGCCTGCACCCGCGTAATCAGCGAACCGCCGCCTTTCGTGCTGATCGCCGCGATGAACGCGAATACGAGGACAACCGCGTAGAACGGCCAGGCAATGGCCAATGCGATGGCGACCAGTACGTTTCCTGCGACGATTCGTGCACGCTTGACGCTCCCCTGGCTGTCATGGATTCCGCGTCGGATTGCCGTGACCAGTTCGTCGACGGGACTCTGGCGCCCCGCGCGTTGCATCCAGAGTCCGAAAGCGAATAACGAACACAAAAGCAGCGATCCAGCCACATAACCCCAGGCGACAAAGGCGAGCCAAGACCCCGCAAGCCAGCGGACGAGAGCGACGATTCCAGCCAGCAGCAGCAGTCCAAGGGCTGGCCGTATCAACCTCGACATTATCGCTACCCCTTGGATCTATGGATTGCAATTACCGGACCCGTTTGGAAGTTACTTCATTTTCGTTCTTCGGTTCAGACGCCGCCCGAAGTCGGATATCTTGTTTCTCACCGGTCAAACTAGGTGAGAATAAGTTGTTTCACTTGTTATCACTAGTTTCAGGCCGTCATTGTCGCAGATTTGAAACGGGATCAAAAGAATGCAAGCACTTGTTCTTGCTTGTTTTGATGCAGGATTTTGTACTAGATCGCCAATGACCGGACGCGGGTACGCTTCTGGGATCCGCGCAAGCCGCTCCGCCGACGTCCGCGCCAGATAGGTGCAGTGGCAAAGTCACGACATCCAAACCAAGATCGACCTGGGTACCGCCGGCCACCTGGTGGACACGCACCCACACCTTAGAAACGACGCGTTCATTCGAAGTCGATCGACCGAAGCAGATGGCCAGAAGATCTCAAATCTGCGGCGGTTATTGTGACTTCAGCAGATTGCCAGATCGCCAAAAATGCAATCGGGCCTGAACACCTAAGCAAATGGATCGCCAGCCAAAGATCTGCGCCTACGCCATGTAGACAGACCAATTCCTAGCGTGGCAATCAACACCAATGAACTTGGTTCAGGAACGGATTGGAGACTAAAGCTCGCGCCTCCGGACGTCAGCGTACTAGTTGCATTGGTAATTCGTGATGTGGCAACATCCCCGATGTGACCGAGCAAGAATACTTCATCGTCTGCGGGACTGGATCTTACGAAACGAGCTCCACCATTGGTAATCGTTCCGTCAGCTAGTATGTTCCACGGAACAAATGCAGGGCTATTTGTAGGCCATAACTGTGTGATTATGTTCTGGTGCAACGAATAGTTGCCACTCGTGGGGCCTACATTTTGAATGATTGACGCTGGAGTCACGCCTACGTGCGAAGTACCAACATCCACTCCTGAGAATTGAATAGTTCCGGACGCGGAGCCAAACTCCCAGTCGTAGATGAGGTCAGCATTTGCAACTGTCGGAACGAAGAAGGCTGCAACTAAGAAAGCCAATAGGCGAAACAACATACGGTCAACTTGAGGGCAAACGACGAGTGCAGCAGACTTTAGGAGAGAGATCCTCATAGTAGATTGGTTCCAGCAAAAAGGCAGCATCGAATGGTCGGGCGCTGCGCTGTAATCCGGACATTACTCTAGTCGAGTACGAACTATTCGCAATCGCTTGGGAGAAATTTTTTCGCTCTCCGGTAAGGGGAGTGAAAGCTATGAAATTTATGTCCGGGTTGCGTTCAATCAGGACACGCAACCCAGACAAGGATCTGACTGGGTTAGCTGGTCCACGGTGGATGGGGCCGCGGGCGGTCTCCACCCTAATTCCAAGACAGCTCTTCGGCGTAACCATTTGTTTGGGTGGTCGAACCTGCGACTCAATACCCGCGATTGCGGCCGCACTATCTCTTAGCTCGACCAAATGCAGCTGCACCAACCAGACGTCTCTGCGAATCGCCTACAGAGCCGCAAAGGCCTCCCCTGCCCTGCACCTCGACGGTGTCACCGTTACAGTGGCCACACGCAATCCATCCGCACAGAGGTGTTCGACGCGAAAACTGTAGGAGCGTCCTCAGTTCGGAAGCAAAAAGAGAATGAGATAGCGTGGCGTAGCCCGCAAGCAGGTCTGCCACGCGACCTCAATGAATCGGCATCGAGTTGAAAAAGAGCCCAACGCACGGGAAAGCTCGAGTCGAACAACACCTTCTAGGGTTTGTGTTGACTGTGGCAGGCCTTGCAATTGGTTGCGGCCTTCAACTCCTCGGCACCACCTTCTCGACCGACAACTACCTTCGCTGCGGCGAGGGCTGATGCACCTGCCAAGTTGTGCCAAGACTCCATCTCGCCTTTTGGTGGTTTATTTTCAAGCATACTGATGAACATATCGAGAAGCTCTTTCTTCTCGTCGTCCGTTGCTTCGCCCCCGGAGACTTTCTTGAGGAGGCCGCCCTTCATTGCCTCCTTCATCACCTCTTTGATCGTGTGCTTTGGTTTGGGCTTGGGCTTGTCTTCGTCTTGCTGGTTAGCCAATGCGAAAGGGGCAAGAACAGCGCTTGCCAAGAACAACAGGCTGGGAATTCCCCAAACATACTTTCTCATGGAATCAATTCTCCGGTTAGAAACACTTACTGGCGACAGGACGGGACGCCTTGAGCAATATAGTCTTCCGTGGACGACGTTAGGGCAAGAACAAGTTAATCAAAAAAAATTGCGGAAAGTTTTGCTTGATACGAAGTCTCAAGAGCAGGCTCTCTTCACAAGATCTGCACCTAGGTCACCGGCGCGGGCGATTGGATGAATGAACATCGCGCGACCATCCAGATCACATCATTGACGGCCAAGGCAACGCAAAAAAGCTCTTCCGGATTTGGCCGGTTGAATCTGTCCACCGCAATCTCAGGTTAGTGCAAGTCGTGCGGACATGTGGCCTGCGTCATCAACGGAATGGTTGTTCACTCCGTCGAAAGCAGGCCCCATCAAAGGCAGAAGTGCTGTAGCCGATTTGGTCAACAACGCGTCTTCCTATCTCAATCTCCAGAGTGCTTGACTGGAGTGCGAAACGCGGGGCGACCAATAAACCTCGATAACCCTAGCTAACTTGGAAACATGATGAGAAATCAAAACGTAGACTCGAGGCCGGCTCGAATCGGAACGCGGCTGGGAAGCGCTAGCTTGTTGGCAGTGATGATTCTTGCTTTGACACTGAGCCCGACTCGGGGTGCAGAGTCGGCGAACAAGCGACCGGCTGAATCCGTTCCAGAGATCACTTGGAGCACGACGATCAATCACTTCCAGATCGACAACAACAAGTTTCTCGGGCAGCGGCTAACCGTCCGCTGTCCGCCAATGCCGAAGGAACTTGAATTGCAAACCATATTTGGAACGGATACTTACCCGAGTGAAACTCCAATCTGCATGGCTGCGTTGCACAGTGGAGCCGTGGACCGCGAAGGTGGAGTTGTCACCATTCAATTGAATCCTGGATCGGAGTGGTACAAAGGGGCCGAGCGGAACGGGATTGCCTCAGGTGATCTGCCCAAGACAGAACGCAGTATTTTGATTCTGACCGAAGAAAATACCGCTGAGGCAGACCAGCTTCGAATGGAACATCTGCCGCGTATCGATTGGGATACCCGCTTTAGTCAGACCGGATTGGCCAATCGAAAGCTCGTGGGCCAGACATTTGCGTTTCGCTTGAGTGCCAAACCTAACGATCGCCGAGCGCGCCTCGTCTATGGGACAGACGTGTACGCCTTCGCAACACCGATTGGTTGGGCCGCGCTCCATGCTGGCCGAGTTGACTCGAACGGCGGAGTCGTCGAGGTCAAACTCAACGCCGGAGTTACGCAACTCACCGGGAGCACCCGCAATGGCGTGACAACTCGTAGTAAGCGAGGCGACAGTCGAACGATTGTCTTCGTACCCAAGCAGCGTGATGCGTCCGAATTGCAGCGCTGAAGCCAGTTTGATGGACGAAGGCGCCGAGGCTTCGGCCTTTTGGCGCCAAAGTCAACAGTTCGGGCAACTGTCGCCGCCGCCCCCCTGCCCCGCCTCAGCTCGGGAGCTAACGAATCGAGCGGCTGCAACGGCGATGCGTCAGCCTAACGAATGGTAGACGGACGTGGCTGACTTCGCAGTTTCCATTTGTGCAGCCAAGCTATGATTGCAGCTACAAAATAGCCCATCCAAGCCAACGCGAAGACTGGACTTCCAAAACTTGAGCCCATCACGATGCTGTGCACGAAGCCAGAGGTGAGAATCACCCACGCCAGCACGCTATGAAAGAACCTCCAATCCGCGTTGTTGATCGGAATCCACTTGCGACCCATTGAGTATCCAAGCATCAAGAGCAGTGACAATCCTGCGATACGACCTAGTTGGATCGGCCAACTGGCCGAGACCGCTAGCACTAACACCCAGTCGCCGCGTATCCAGATAAGCAGCCCGAGATGAACCAGTGCCAATAGCGTAGCTATGACCGCCATGGCCTTATGGAGCCTGAACACCACTGAGGCACCAAATGAGCGTTCGATCCACTGGAAACGGGCAGCTAAGACAAATTGAACGCAGATGATCGAGTATGCGAAAACTCCCGACAGAGCAGCGCCGCAGAAGACCAATCCATTCTCGAACAACTGCTCATCAAAGATAGTCGCCAACATCGCTGGAACGGAGACGACCAGCGAGTAAGTCACGAGTGCAGACAAGAGCGAGGCTGCGGATTGTCTTGCGGCACCTTGCGAAACGTCTTTATTGCGTGAGATCGGCCCGCTCATTCAAATCTGATATCGATGCTTGCCAGGCACGTCTCGTAAATGGTCAGCAGCAACGCGCCAGCCGCCGGTGCACCGAAAGTACTCGCGGCTAGCGCCTGCGGCTCACAAGTAAGATGGTGCAATCGTCGAGGTCACCATTTAAAAGACAGTACCTAGCTCCAGTGACACTCTCGCTGTCCCTTGCCGTGCCAGCCTCCGCATCGATGAATGCAGGCAAACTGTCTTTGAAGTCGGTATTGAGCAACGTTCGTCACCGATGAGTATAACTCGGTTAGCTTAAGCTGACACGACGGTCGCCGACGAGCCGTTGGTGGCCAACCACATGAGTCGCCAACCGCGATGTCAATCGAGCTTCCACATCTCGATGGGGTCCTTCTTTTACTCGTGAAGGTTGCCTCCGCTGATGCGGTCCCAGAACCGTCCACCTACCAACTGCTCTGCGTCGTACGTAGGGACAAGGTAGTCCGCAAGCTTCCCGTCCAGTTTCTCATTCTTCATTTGAAAGGTCCGACCTACTCCGGACAGTTCTTTAGGTACATGACTTTTACCCAAAATCCGCAACCGGGTTTGGAAAACGGTCTGTCCGCACGGCTGATCGCGACGCCCAATTGGCGTGGGTCATCTTGACGAGCTGCATGAATGCTGAGGTAGGGTTGATCACCGACATACTCAAAGAAAGGAGTCAACGAGACAACAGTCTTACTAATATCGCGTTTGAACTCGAGCATGAACGTCTCCTGAGTAGCGTTGTACGTGACAGTGAAGTCGCCGCTATCATTTGTGATGGTAGGAGTCGTTCCATCAAACCGTACTTCACCGAAGGATCCTGTGTGGCCGCCGTGGCCGTCATCGGCGTGTGCACGTTTGGACGATGCACTCGCAGCGATGACCCCCGCAGCAGTACCTAAGCCAGTGGTGACCACGCCGCGTCGTGTCAGGTTGCTCATGTTCTTGTCTCTTGTGAGAAGAAGTTTAAAGGTGATTTATGGAACACTTCGCTCGTTACAGCCAGTGCAGGAAACCGGCGCACAAATTGGTGCTAGCCTTCGCGATATTCCAGCGAGTCATCGCCAGGATCAGTGTCGGGATCCGTGTCAACAAGAAAGCTAAAACTACCTCTTGTTTGTGATCCAGACGCTCGGCGCTGCCGCTCAAAATAGAGAGTGTTCGGCTCACTCGCGATGTTCCATACGGTGAGCGGTCCTAAGGAGATTCGATCGCCGTTGAACCAGTTCGTAGCTTGGACATAGGCTACGCTAACATCCTCAGGAAACATCACCGCAATGTACTCGCCTGCAGGTCCGGAGATAACGCGAAGGGAGAGTGTGGGATCGCTGACTCGCACGAACGAATCGCGGTCGACAAGGCCTTGGTAGACTGCCATCATCAGATTCCCTTTGTTTGGTCAAGTAAGTGGGGGCACGGACAAGGGTTGGCACAACCGGTCCGCCGTTGACGGCCTTTTTGAAATGCGTCTTCGGCGGCTGCGGGGCAACGCGAATCCATCACACGAGGTCGTTCACCAACGGCGATGTCAATCAAGCCTCCACATCTTGATGGGGTCCTTCTTTTGCTCGTGAAGGTCGCCTCCGCTAATGCGGTCCCAGAACCGTCCACCTACCAACTGCTCTGCGTCGTACGTCGGGACAAGATAGTCCGCAAGCTTCCCGTCCAGTTTCTGATTCTTCATTTCGAACGTCCATAATCTCAGGCGGCCGCGTTTGTCTTCAGCAAGAACACTCTTGACAAAAGCGTGCGGCACGGGAACGTCAATTCCGTATTCGTCATCTGCATCACCGATGACTTCGACAGCTTCCCCAAAGTAAAACACGGGAGCGGTCAGGACGTAAGTTTCCAGTACGTCGTCGTGGCTATTTAGCTCGCGCACAGCTTCTTCGAGCTGTCGCCAAATCTGCCGATTGAAGTCAGGTTCCTGCGGCGACATGTTGGAGAGTAGGAACGTCTCGCTGTTTTGGATCTCTCGAATATCTTGGTTAGCGCTGGCCGCCAGGTGCCCGCGGTCTTTGCCGCTGCCTTTGTAGGCTTTGAGGCCAGCTCGAAACCGGCGAGGCACTCGCGTGTCTGCCCGGAAGTTGTTCAAGCGGTCCGTTTCAGTCAACAGAAAGCTGTTGCGGTTAACGATCTCTAGCACCCACTTGGCTTGGCGGAAGTACCACGAGTAGCCAATCGTGAAATACCTGCCCGTCAGGATTTGGTCGCACACTGGCGCTCCATAGCGGAGTTCAGGCTGAATCTGAAACGGATCATTCATGTGGAAGCCTCATCGAACTAGTTTGAGCTGCTGAACAACTTGATTGACGGCATTCGACATTGTTCTCGATGGTTCGAGCAGGTCACCGCCAAGTATTCTCGCCGATTTGGTCGGGGCCAAGAAAATGCATGGACTTGTTCTCACCACTGTCCAGCAAGCCCCAACGAACTAACCGCTGAGTGAGTGGCTCGCATGCCCCTCGTCTGAGAAATTGAGGACCAGTGTCGCTGCGGACTTGTCGCGACGAACCCGGACACTGCTACTGAAGACGACCAGATTGAGTTGTTTCTGGTCGAAGAGGTACAAGTACCCTTCTCGCAATGCATCGATTGCGTAGCCGTTGATCGTTTGGTACTTGTACAGAAACGCACTGCGATCATTCTTCGAGCGAGATCACTGAGTGCGAGATCGGTTACGACATTGTTAAGAGTTGTTACGTCTATGGGTATCCGGGCATCCGTTCATTGGGTGCAGTGTTGACTATGAAATAGAGCCGGCCGCGTTCATGGGTCGGCTACGCCGAGGTCGCGACAAATCTTCCGAGCTAGAACGTCCGATATTTCGCGGTGCCTCGGAACCGCGATCTCCTCCCATTAGCAGGGTTCGACCACCAAGAGTGTTTTCCACCCTCGCGAAGAAGCTCACAGCCATGCTCTGTCAAATGGCGAATGAGATCGCGTCTCTTCATGGAGTGATCGCAATTTCTTCATAAGAGTCGCCAGCCGCCGAAAGAGCATCGCTTCGATTCATCTCGATGGCCTCCGACAAAGCTTCCGTCAGGCTCTTCAACAGCTTCTCACGAGTCTCTTCCTGGCAATTGACGCCAGGTATCTCCTCGATCCATCCAATCCACCAACCATCATCTCGAGTGATGATCGCTGTGTATCCTGTTGTGCTCATGTGTCTACCTCAGAAAGAACCTACCCGTCCAAGTATAACTCTTGATCGCAGTGAGGTCATGACAGTTCCATTTTTGACGAACATCGCGAATGCCCGGAATGCCAAAATGTCGCGAACGCGGTTCAGAAGTTTGACCGGTAGCCGCAGGCGCACGCGTCCACGAGCTGCGCGGATACATGGGCAACCAACGATGCCAGTTGCCCATGTAGTCGATAGTAGGTCGCGAAAAGTAAAAGCTGTAGGGCGAGCGAACGCGTGCGCCTACTGCTACCGGCTAAACAAAAACGAGGAGCGAGCGCGTGCGTTTGCGGCTGCGGTTAAACAACAAACCAGATGCAGTTATTGGTGCGCATCCGCGTATGGTGTTGCCAGCTCGGATTTAGTCTTCGGTGGGTTCGTAAGTTACCTTGCTGACGTCCACACGCAGTTCTTCAAGTCGTTTGGCAACTTCTTCAGGCATATCTTTCTGGTGCCGGCCACCGATCTGTTCGGCTAGAAACGCTTCAATCTCAGCGTACATGGCCATGCGGTTGACAGGTTTGGCAAAGCCATGTCCCTCGTCGTCCGCCAACAAGTAGCTGACCGCGTGGCCACGGTCTCGCAGCGCGATGGCAATCTGATCGGCTTCGGCTTGTTTGACACGAGGATCATTGGCTCCTTGCACGATCAGCAGCGGCCTGGAGATCTTGTCAGCGCTGAACAGCGGGCTGGCTTCCTGGATGCGTTGCTTGCCGTCTTCGGTTTCTGGATCTCCGACCATGCCATACAAGAAGGCGCGGCCTGCTTCCCAGTATGGCGGGATGGAATCGAGCAAAGTAAAGATGTTGCTGGGGCCGACAATATCGACACCGCACGCGTAAAGGT